>NZ_JBHVPD010000004.1:0-145701 GCF_042887525.1 Kitasatospora sp. NPDC057936 | reverse complement strand
CGGCTCAAACGACAGCCCCCCGTTGACCTGCGGCCGCCCCCGCCCGGCCCGGGGCGGCGGGCCGGCGCCCCGCCACCCCCGGGTGCCCTCGCGGGCCGGCGGGGTCAACTCCCGTCGGCCGAGAGCGTCCAGAGCGCGTGGGCGATGGCGTCGGTCATCCGCCCCAGCGCGGTGTCGTCGATGTTGGCGCTGGTGTCGCACGCGGCGTGGTAGCAGGCGTCGAACGCCTGGCCCGCGGTGCCGCCCCACTTGGCGGCCTGGTCGGCCGTCTTGATGTAGTCGGCGCCGCTGAACAGCCCTCCGACACGGATGCCCGCATCCTGGAAGGGCGCGTGGTCGGAGCGGCCGTCGCCCTCGAAGTCCTGCTCGGTGGCGATGCCGCGGGCGGCGAACCAGTCGTGGAACAGGGCGTCCAGCGCCGGGTCCTGGCGGTAGGTGAAGTAGCCGGGGTTCGGCGAGCCGATCATGTCGAAGTTCAGGTACGTGTCGATCGACGAACGGTCGGCGGGGGAAAGGCCGTTGACGTAGTTCCGGGAGCCGACCATGCCGTTCTCCTCGGCTCCCCACCATGCGAACCGGAGGTGCTTGGCGGGCTTGAGCCCGGCCCGCGAGACGGCCAGGGCGGTCTCCAGGATGCCCGCCGTGCCGGAGCCGTCGTCGTTGACGCCGGGGCCGGCCTGGACCGAGTCGAGGTGGGCTCCGGCCATCACGACGTGCGCGGAGTCGCCGGACGGCCAGTCGGCGATCAGGTTGGCACCGCCCGCACCCCCGTCGTCGAACTGCTGGACGGCGGTGGTGAATCCGGCCGCGTCCAGCTGCGCCTTCACATAGTCGAGCGAGGCCTGGTAACCGGAGGTGCCGTGGGCACGGTTCCCGCCATTGGCGTCGGCTATGGACTGCAGTTGCGCGAGGTGGGCCTTGACGTTGGCCACGGGTATGGCGGGGGCGTCCTGAAGTGCCTTGAGACCGACGGGTTTTACCCAGACGGCCGGGGCAGCGGGGGCGGCTGCGGTGGCCGGGGCGGCAGGGGCATAGAGGGCGGCGGCAACCAGGCCGGCCAGTGCGGTAGGCAGAACGGCACCGCGAAGGGCTGCACGGCGGAGGACTGTACGACGAGGGACGGCACGTCGAAGGACAGCACGGACGCCGTGCGGGGTGCGCTCGGTCACGGGAGGCTCCAGGTTCCGGTGGGGCAGAACGGGAAGGCGTAACCTCGCGGACGCGCACCGGGATTGGGGACTCCGGGCGGAACACCTGATGTGGGGTCAGGACGGGTCACGATCGCAAAGTTGACGCGTTCATGAGGATCCGGCCGGGCCCCGGGGTCGTCAAGGGGTGGCGCAGCGGTCGGCCGTCGGCCAAGGCCTGGACCGGCCGGGACGGTCAACCGTCGCCGAGGCCCATGTCGCGGGCGCGGGCCACCGCCTCGGCGCGCGTGCCGACGTGCAGCTTCTCGAAGATGTGGGTCACGTGGTTGCGCACCGTCTTCTCCGCCACGACCAGCTCACGCGCGATCCGCCGGTTGTCCAGTCCCCGCGCGACCAGGTCCAGCACCTCGGCCTCTCGGGCGGTGAGTTCGGGGAACAGCTGTCCCGCCTCGCGCATCCGCGCACCCGCCAGCAACTCGGCGATCCGCCCCGCGACCTCGCCCCCGAAGACCGCGCCGCCCGCCGCGACCGTCCGCACCGCGTGCAGCACCTCCTCCCGGCCGGCCCCCTTGACCAGGTAGCCGCGGGCCCCCGCCTGGAGGGCGGCGAGGAGGTTCCCGTCGTCGTCCGACATGGTCAGCATCAGCACGGGCGGGGCCTGCTCGCGCCCCGACAGCGTCCGGAGGGCTTCCAGGCCAGAGCCGTCGGGCAGCGAGAGGTCCATGATCACGACGTCCGGCACGGACCGCTCGACGGCCCCCGGCACCTCGGCGATCCGCTCGGCCTGCGCCACGACGGAGATGCCCTCGGCGCTCTCCAGTGCCGCCTTGAGGCCCTCGCGGAACAGCGGGTGGTCGTCGACGACCAGGACGCGGACGGGCCTGACTCCCTGCGGCTCGCCAGACCCCGACTCCGCGAGCCCCGACTCCGCGAGCCCCGGCTCTGCAAGTTTCGGCTCCGCGGGCATCGGGTCCTCGGGTTTCGGCTCATCACGCCTCGGCTCATCACGCCTCGGGCCCTCGGGTCGCAGCGTGCCGGGCTGCGACAGGTCCGGCTCCGGCGCGTTGGGCTGCGGTTCGTCCACCCGGTGTTCGTTCACCCGGCCGACGCTACCAGCGACGATGACGTGACTTTCCGTGACATGCTCCGGGGTCATCCGGGCGGCTGACCGGCCGGGCCGGAGCAGCGGGACACCGGCGGTGACCCGCTGCGGGCCGCGGACGAGACCCCTGCCCCATGCGCCCGGGACACCGGGCCGCCGAGACTGGAACGCGGCCCACGGAACGGCGGCCACCCCTCGCCGTCCCGGGCCGGAGCCCCGAGTACCCGAAGCCCACGTCCACCTTCGAGCCTCCGAGGCGGTGCCATGACCACGGCGTCCTCCCCCCGGCCCCGGACGGCGGCACGGCAGCAGCTCACGGCGGCTGCGGTCGTCACGGCGGTCTGCCTGGTCGTCGCCACCGCCTGGATCTGCTACGTACTCGTCCACCTGGGGGACCCGAGCGTCGTCACGCCCAGGAACGAGCTCGGCATCCTCATCTACGCCCTGCCGACCGCCGGTGCCGGGATGCTGCTCCACGCCCACCGCCCCGGCAACCCGCTCGGCTGGGTCATGCTGGTCTACGCGGTCACGCTCGTCCTGCCCAACGCCGCCGCGGCGCCGGTCACCGTCCAGGTCGCCGACCCCGGCGTCGTGGGCGCCGCGGCGGTGTTCCAGGTCCTCTGCGACACGGTCAACTCCACGCTCTTCTACGTCCTTCCGCTCTGGCTGCCCACCGGCCGCCTGACCACGCGCCGCTGGTGGTGGTACATCGCCGCGGTCGTGCTCTGGGTGCTGCCGGGCTCGCTGTCGTTCCTCGCCAGGCCCGAGGTGTTCGACCGCCCCGACCCGCTCGCGGACAGTCCGCCCGCCCGGTTCTTCGGAGCGCTCGGGGAGCACGTGTACGGGTACTCGGACGCCGTCAACTACCTGCTCGTCGGCATCGCCGCCGTCGTCCTGCTGGCGCGGATCCTCCGGCCGGCCGCCCCGGCGGCGGGGCAGCGGCAACCCGTCGCGCGGCACCGCGCGAACGTCGCGGCGATGCTCGCCGCCTACCTGTTCTGGGCCGGCATGCAGGACTTCTACCGGCGGATGTACCGGGAGGCGTTCTGGCTCAGCTACGCGCTCTTCGCGGCGGCCGGGCTCGCCTGGGCGGTCGCCGTCGGGTACCTGGTCGTCCGGGACCGCGGCTGGCGGCTCGACCGCGCCGCGCGCAGCGTCCTCAGCGGGCTGCTGCTGGCCACCGGGATCACCGCACTGTTCGTGGCGCTCGCGGCCGTCCTGTCCGGCCGGCTGGCGCCCGGGCACAGTGGGCCGGCGCTGGTGCTGATCGCCCTCGTGTTCACGCTCGGTGCCGGACTGCCGCGGGCCACCCGGTGGGCCGTCTCGCTGGTGGACCGGCTGTACTACGGCGAGCGGGCGCAGCCGTACCAGGTGCTGCGGCACCTGGCGGGGCGGGTGCGGCAGGTCGTCGACCCTGCGGAGTTGCCCGCCGCGCTGTGTGCGACGGTCGCGGAGGAACTGCGACTGCCCGGGGTCGCGCTCACCGTCAGTACGCGAGCCGGGCGGCGCCCGCTCGCCTCGGTGGGGCGGTTGGACGGGCGGCGGGAGCAGGGCTTCGCGCTGGTCCACCACGGCGAGCCGATCGGCGAGTTGACGGTCGGGCTGCGGGACGGCGAGGAGCGGCTGGACCCGAGCGACATCGACATCCTGCGCTCGCTGGCCGACCAGGCCTCGCCCGCGGTCGCGTCGCTGCGGCTGCAGGAGGACCTGCAGGCGAGCCGGGAGCAACTCGTCGCGGCGCGGGAGGAGGAGCGGCGCCGGCTGCGCCGGGACATCCACGACGGGCTCGGTCCGGCGCTCGCGGGGCTTCGGCTGCGGGTGGACAACGCGGCGTCGGCTCCCGCGGCGTCGGCTCCTGCGGCGTCGGCTCCTGCGGGATCAGGAGGTGCAGGGATTCCGGCGGCGTCCGTCCTGGACGGCGGCCTCGGCGGGACGCTGCGGGGAATCTCGGCCGACCTCGGGATGGCGATCAAGGAGGTACGGCGGATCACCGAACGCCTCGGGCCCGCGCCGCTGGGCGAGTTCGGGCTCACGCGGGCCGTGCGGCAGCTGGCCGGGACGTTCAGCGGCGCGGGGCTGAGGGTGACGGCCGACGTGTCGCCGGACCCGCTGCCCGACCTGCCGGCGGCGGTCGAGGTCGCGGTGTACCGGATCGCCGCCGAGGCCCTCAACAACGTGCTGCGGCATGCCCGGGCGCGCCACGCCAGGGTGACGGTCCGGGTGGACGCAGAGGCCGTCACCCTGGCCGTGAGGGACGACGGGGTGGGGCTGGTCGGGGACACGGCCCGGGAGGCCGGCCGGGACGGAGGGGCCGGAGGGGACAGAGGGGACGGAGAGGCCAGCGGGGTCGGGCTGCGGTCGATGGCGGACCGGGCCGCCGAGGTCGGGGGCAGGTGCACCGTCGGGCCCCTGCCGGAGCATGCGGGGACGGAGGTGCTGGCGACGCTGCCGCGGTCGCCCTCCCGAGAGCACGGCACGGACGGCTCGGGTTCCGCGCCCGAGGTGTGAGACGTCGGGGTGTGCGCCGTCGCGGCCGGTCGGCAGGCCACCCGTCACCCCACGGCACGGCCCTCGGTGCCGGGGGGCGCCGAGGGCCATCAGGGGATCGGGGACAGGGCCGACTGTCAGGTGTGGCCGGGCCTGCACTTCTGGCCGAGCTGGCAGCCCTGCGGCGACTCCCCGGTGCCCGGCGCCGAGCCGGTGCCGGACACCGACGCCGACGCCGAGCATGCGTTTTTCAGCGCGACCGCTGCCGCGATGGCGCCGACGGCGGCGCCGGCCATGCAGAGCGCCTTCGTGGTGGTGTTCGTTGCCATGAGTGGTACTCCCGCTTCTTCCGAACGGCCGAGTCGATCGATCGGTCACCCCCCACTGTGCGCACGAGTGCGCCCCGGCCGCATGGGACCGCCGTCCCGGTCCGGTCCCAGAGGGGCGGTCCCAGAGGGGCGGTCCCAGAGGGGCGGTCCCGGCCCGGGGCGGAGGAAGGACGGCGATGGCTCAGTGCGACCGGCAGGGGCGCGGCCGGTCGCTGTCGGCGAGGTGGTCGGTGGGCGGGTCCGGGCATCCGACACGGCCCAGAAGCGCCGTGACCGGCTCTTGCGGACCGGCGCGGAGGCCGTGCCGCTCCCCCGCCCGGACGTATGCCAAGTCACCGGGGAAGAGGGAGACTTCGCCGTACTCGCCGAGAAGCACGCCGGTGCCCGACATGACGACGATGAACGCATCGGACGCCGGGTAGCGGAGGAGCTCGTGGCCTTCACGTGCGGCGAGGGTCATCGATGTGACAGCAACCCTCCGCCAGGCCATCCGTTCCGAAGAACTCCTGCGCTGGGAAGGGATGTTGACCGACTCTTCGGCCCCCACCGGCTGGACGGTGAGGATGGCGGTCGGTGCACCCCGGAGGGCGGTGAGGCGGCAGACGCTGCCGGGCGCGTGGTGGAGCGCCTCGCCCGGACCGAGGATCCGGCCTGCCGCGGCGAGGCGGCCCGCGAGCACCACGGTCACCGATTCGGCGCCTGCCGGCGGGCGTTGCTCGATGTGGGCACCGGGCGGCAGCGTCTCGATGGTCAGGCCGGCGAGTACGGGCGGGCGGCGGCTCGCGTCGATCGGACGTTGGAGGGCGGGCGCGGTGCGGGGCACGGCGGCGGGGACGACAATCACGCGGATGACCTCCGAGGGTCATGTGCAGGTGAACGGCACTGGGGTCAAGGGCGGTTGTGGCACACGTGGCGCCGTTCGGCACGGCGGCGGGCGAGACTCTCTCGCGTCCCCGCGGTGCGGCGGGGAACGGCGAGGGTGAGGCAGAGCAGCTCCGCGCCGAGCGGGCCGGCTTCGAGATGGAGCGTGCGACCGCTCACGGCCAGGAGGAGGTCACCGTCTGATGCCAAGTGGCCTGGCTCGTCGGCCTGTTGGCCGATGGTGGCGGTGCCGCGCAGGACGTGGAGCACGGTCTCGGCATCGGCGCGTCCCGGCAGGACGTGGTGGGCGCCGGGGCTCAGGCGCAGGTGGTCGAAGGACTCGCAGGCGCTCGTGAGCATGTCGCGACGGGCGAGGCAGCGGACGCGGACGCGTTCGCCGTTCGGGCCGAGGATGACGGCGGCGGAGGCCGTCGCGCTGGAGACGATCACCGGGGTTCGCCTTCTTTCGGGGCTTGGGCGGGATGCGGGACGGCGAGGACCGCGTGGAAGTACTCCATCCCGGCGGTGCCGGCGGTGAGGACGGTCCGCGCGCCGATCGGGAGGGTGAGCGCGGTGCCCTCGACGAGCGGGATGCCCGCATCGGGGGCGCCGGCCTCCCCGGGTTCACCGGCCAGGCCGGACCCGGCGGTGACGTAGAGCATGTGCTCGACGGTGTCGGCGCCCACCTCCGCGCTGCGGCCCGGGTCGAGCCACTGCAGGCCGACACCGCGGAGGGGGCCGGCGAGCAGGCGGCCGGGGTCGACGGCGCCGTGTCGGCGCAGGTCGGTGAGGACGGTGCCCGGCATCTCGGGGCTCCTTCGGGTCGCGGCGGGCCCCGGTGGCCCGCCTTCGACATCACGGTCCGCCGCCCGCCGTCCCGGCCGCACGGGGGCTGGGTCCCGTGCGGTTCCCGGCTCGCGCCCGGGCCGTGCCCGTCCCCCGCCCGGGCGGCGAGCGGGACTCGGCCAGGACGGGGGCGGGACGGGTGGGACGGGTGGGACGACGGATAGCCGACAGCGAACAGATAACAGCTGACAGATAACAGATTTCGAAATCTGTTATCTGTCAGCTGTTCGCCCACTCCCGCTCCGCCCACCCGACGTACCGTGGAACTCGGAGGCTGCGCGATGCACGTCACCGGTACCCACTTCACCGACCGCACCGACGCGGGCCGCCGACTGGCCGCCCGCCTGGGGCACCTGAGCGGGTCGGACGCGGTCGTGGTCGCCCTGCCGCGCGGCGGGGTGCCCGTGGCCGCGGAGGTCGCCGCGGCGCTCGGCGCGCCCCTGGACATCTGTGTGATCCGCAAGCTCGGCGTGCCCTACCAGCCCGAGCTCGGCATGGGCGCCATCGGCGAGGGCGGCGTCCGGGTCCTGAACGACGAGGTGATGCGCCTCGGCGGGATCGCCCCCGACCAACTGGCCGACGTGGAGCGGCGCGAGCGCGCCGAGCTGGAGCGCCGCGCCCGCCGCTACCGGGGCGACCGCCCGCCCGCCGACCTGCGCGGCCGGACCGTCATCGTCGTCGACGACGGCATCGCCACCGGCTCCACCGCCCGGGCCGCCTGCCGGATCGTGCGCGCCCGCGGCGCGGCCCGCGTGGTCCTCGCCGTCCCCGTGGCCCCCCGGGACTGGACGGACCGCCTGGCCGACGTCGCCGACGAACTGGTCTGCGTCACCACGCCGTCCCCGTTCTTCGCGATCGGCGAGTTCTACGGCGACTTCTCCCAGACCGGCGACGACGAGGTCCTGAGCCTGCTGGCCGAGGCCCGCGGCGAGCGCCCGCCCGCGCCCGTCGCCCTCGACCGCGAGGTGGAGCTCTCCGCCGCCGGCGTCCGCCTGCCCGGCCACCTGACCGTCCCCGCCGACGCCTGCGGCATCGTCGTCTTCGCACACGGCAGCGGCAGCAGCCGCCACAGCCCCCGCAACCGGCACGTCGCCCGCCACCTCAACCGGTCCGGCCTGGCCACGCTGCTGTTCGACCTGCTCACCGAGGCCGAGGAGCCGGACCGGAGCAAGGTGTTCGACGTCGGCCTGCTCGGCTCCCGCCTGACCGCCGTCGCCGAGCGGCTGACCGCCCTGGATGCGACCCGGGCCCTGCCGCTCGGCCTGTTCGGCGCGAGCACGGGCGCCGCCGCCGCGCTGCACACTGCCGCCGACCTCGGGCCCGGGGTCGGCGCCGTGGTGTCACGCGGCGGCCGCCCCGATCTGGCCGGGCCGGACGCCCTGGGCCGGGTCACCGCCCCGACCCTGCTCGTCGTCGGCGGCCTCGACGGCACGGTGATCGACCTCAACCGGCGGGCGCGGGCCCGGCTGCGCTGCGAGAGTGAACTCGCGGTGGTCCCCCGAGCGGGCCACCTGTTCGAGGAGCCGGGCGCGTTGGACCAGGTCGCCGAGCTGGCCGGGGACTGGTTCCGGCACCACCTCGGAGCACCGGGCGACCCCTTCGAACCGGTTACGCAGAGTTCGTGAATCGACCCCGATCAGCAGCGCATATTGCGCAGCCGAACGCGGGATTTCCTGATCAGCTTGTACACATTGAACAGTGAAAAACCGACCTGTTGCCCAACCACCCGGACAGGAGCAAGCTCTCCGCTCAGCCGCACCGCCCACCCCCATCAGTGGCGCGGCCGCCTCAAGCGGACGCCTCAGAGCCGAGGCCCAAAGTGGAGGAAGACCGATGACCCCGCAGTCCCACGCCCTTGAGCTGACCCCCGAGGAGCGCGAGGCCGGTCTCGACGCCGACCAGCTGCGCCGCCTCGTCGGCCTCGTCGAGCACGACCCGGCCACCGACCCGTTCCCCGTGACCGCCCAGGACGCGGTCGTGTTCGTGGTCGGCAACGCCACCCAGACGGCGCAGTTCTACCAGGCCGTGTTCGGCATGGAGCTGGTCGCCTACTCCGGCCCGGAGACCGGTCGCCGCGACCGCAAGGCCTTCGTGCTCCGCTCCGGCTCGTGCCGCTTCGTGATCAAGGGCGGCGTCCAGCCGGACAGCCCGCTGCTGGACCACCACCGCCGCCACGGCGACGGCGTCGTCGACCTGGCGCTGGAGGTGCCGGACGTCGACAAGTGCATCGAGCACGCCCGCGCGACCGGCGCCACCGTGCTGGAGGAGCCGAACGACGTCTCGGACGAGAACGGCACCGTGCGCCGCGCCGCGATCGCGACCTACGGCGAGACCCGGCACACCCTGATCGACCGCTCCCGCTACCACGGCCCGTACCTGCCGGGCTACGTCGTCGCGGAGAGCAGGGTCAAGCACCCGGAGGGCTCGCCGAAGCGGCTGTTCCAGGCGCTGGACCACGCGGTCGGCAACGTCGAGCTCGGCAAGATGGACGAGTGGGTCTCGTTCTACAACCGGGTCATGGGCTTCGTGAACATGGCCGAGTTCGTCGGCGACGACATCGCCACCGACTACTCCGCGCTGATGTCGAAGGTCGTCGCGAGCGGCAACCACCGGGTCAAGTTCCCGCTGAACGAGCCGGCGATCGCCAAGAAGAAGTCGCAGATCGACGAGTACCTGGAGTTCTACACCGGTCCGGGCTGCCAGCACATGGCGCTCGCCACCAACGACATCCTCACCACGGTCGACATCCTGCGGGCGCGCGGCGTCGAGTTCCTCAACACCCCGGACGCGTACTACGACGACCCGGAGCTGCGCGCCCGGATCGGCAAGGTGCGCGTGCCGATCGAGGAGCTGAAGAAGCGCGGCATCCTGGTCGACCGCGACGAGGACGGCTACCTGCTGCAGATCTTCACCAAGCCGATCGGCGACCGCCCCACCGTGTTCTACGAGTTCATCGAGCGCCACGGTTCGCTCGGCTTCGGCAAGGGCAACTTCAAGGCGCTGTTCGAGTCCATCGAGCGCGAGCAGGAGGCCCGCGGCAACCTGTGAGGGTCGCGGAACTCTGAACACGGTCGACGTACCGTGAACGCGGTCGACGTACCGTGAGCACGAGCGGCTGAGCACGGTCGAGGAGGAGCAGGGAGATGGCGTACTACCGGCAGCTGGGCAGCATCCCGCCCAAGCGGCACACGCAGCACCGCACACCCGAAGGCGGGCTGTACTACGAGGAGTTGATGGGCGAGGAGGGGTTCTCCTCCGATTCCTCGCTGCTCTACCACCGCGGCATCCCGTCCGCCGTGGTGAACGCGGTGCCGTGGGAGCTGCCGGACCAGTCCACGGTGCCCAACCATCCCCTGCTCCCCCGCCACCTGAAGCTCCACGAGCTGTTCGCCGGCCAGGAGTGGAAGGCCGCGGACGTGGTGGGCGGCCGCCGGCTGGTCCTCGGCAACGGCGACGTGCGGATCTCGTACGTCGCGGCCGGGGCGCCGAGCGAGCTGTACCGCAACGGGCTCGGCGACGAGTGCGTGTACGTGGAGTCCGGCTCCGGCACGGTGGAGACGGTCTTCGGCGCGCTGGAGGTCGGCCCGGGCGACTACGTGATCATCCCGCGGGCGACCACGCACCGGTGGGTGCCCTCCGGGGACGAGCCGCTGCGGGCGTACTGCATCGAGGCGAACAGCCACATCACGCCGGTGAAGCGCTACCTCTCCAAGTACGGGCAGCTGCTGGAGCACGCGCCGTACTGCGAGCGGGACTTCCGCGGGCCCGTCGGGCCGCTCGTCGTCGACACCCCCGGGGATGTCGACGTGCTGGTCAAGCACCGTGGACCGAACGGGATTTCGGGCACCCGCTACACCGTGCCGCACCACCCCTTCGACGTGGTGGGCTGGGACGGCTGCCTGTACCCGTACGTCTTCAACATCCGGGACTTCGAGCCGATCACCGGGCGGATCCACCAGCCGCCGCCGGCCCACCAGGTGTTCGAGGGCAACAACTTCGTGATCTGCAACTTCGTTCCGCGCAAGGTGGATTACCACCCGCTGTCGATCCCGGTGCCGTACTACCACGCGAACGTGGACAGCGACGAGGTCATGTTCTACTGCGGCGGCGACTACGCGGCCCGCAAGGGCTCGGGCATCGGCCAGGGTTCGATCTCGCTGCACCCGGGCGGGCACACCCACGGCCCGCAGCCGGGCGCGTACGAGCGCAGCATCGGCGCGGAGTTCTTCGACGAGCTCGCGGTCATGGTGGACACGTTCCACCCGCTGGAGCTGGGCGAGGGCGGCCGGGCCAGTGAGGACGCGAACTACGCGTGGACGTGGTCGGGCCGGGGGCCCGGGCGATGAGCGCGGGCGGCTCCGCGATCCCGGACCTGTTCCGCGGACTCTTCGACGACGCGGCGGTGTTCCCGCCGGGGAACCTGCCGGTCGCCGAGGCGGTGCCCGCGCACCGCGCCCACCGCACGGCCTGGTACGCCGACGCGGTCGGCCCCTTCCTGTGCGGGGCGGGCCGGCTGGGCAAGCTGGCCGCGGCGGTGGAGGGCACCGGGCCGCTGAGGGTCGGGCTGGTGCTGCCGGGGGGCAGTGCCGAGCTCGGGCCGGCTCTCGCCGCCGCCGGGCCGTTCGAGGTCGCGGGCGTCGAGCTCGCGACCCGGGACGTGCACGAGGCGGTGGCCGAGCTGGACCGGCTGCTGCCGCCGGACGTGCCCGCCGCCGTCGAACTGCCGCGCGAACTCCTGCACGGGGACGGGCTGGACGAGACGCTGGACGCCCTGGTGGACAGCGCCTACCGGGCGAAGTTCCGCACCGGCGGGGTCGTCGCGCAGGCCTTCCCGGGCGAGGACGAGCTGGCCGCGTTCCTCACCGGCTGCGCGCGGCGAGGCCTGCCGTACAAGTGCACGGCGGGGCTGCACAACGCCGTCCGGCACACCGATCCGGTGACCGGCTTCGAGCACCACGGCTTCCTCAACGTGCTGCTGGCCGCGCAGGAGACGGACCGCGCCGCGGCCGCCGAGGTGCTCGCGGAACGCGACGGCCACGTGCTGGCCAAGGCCGTCCGCGCCCTGAGCGCGCACCAGGTTACGGTGATCCGCAACTCGTTCACCGCGTTCGGCACCTGCAGCATCGCCGAACCCCTGGACGACCTGGCCGCGCTCGGCCTGCTGTCGCCCAGCCCACTCGCCCAGGAGGACCGTTGAGCACCCCCCGCAGCTGGCTCGCCAGCGCCCAGGACTCGCCGTTCGGCGTGCACAACCTGCCGTACGGCGTCTTCACCGCCGCCGACCAGCCCGGGCGGCGCCGGATCGGCGTGCGCGTCGGGGACTTCGTGCTCGATGCCGGGGCCGCCGCCCGTGCCGCCGGGTCGCCGTCGGTGCTGCTGGCCGCGGACTCGCTCAACCCCCTGATGGCCGCCGGGCGTTCAGCCTGGACGCAGGTGCGGGCCGACCTCACGCTGTGGCTGACGGACGAGTCCTACCGCGAGGCGCTGACGCCGGCGCTGCTGCCGGCGGGCGAGGTCGAGCTGCACCTGCCGTTCGAGGTCGCGGACTACGTCGACTTCTACGCGAGCGAGCACCACGCCACCAACCTGGGCCGGATCTTCCGCCCGGGCTCGGAGCCGCTCACCCCCAACTGGAAGCACCTGCCGATCGGTTACCACGGGCGGGCGGGGACGGTCGTCGTGTCCGGCACCCCGGTCGTGCGCCCGCACGGGCAGCGCAAGGCGCCGGCCGACGCGGTGCCGTCCTTCGGGCCGACCCGCCGGCTCGACATCGAGGCCGAGGTCGGCTTCGTCGTCGGCGCGCCGTCCACGCTCGGGCGGCCGGTCGTCCTGGACGACTTCCGCGACCACGTGTTCGGCGTGTGCCTGGTCAACGACTGGTCCGCGCGCGACATCCAGGCCTGGGAGTACGTGCCGCTCGGCCCGTTCCTCGGCAAGTCCTTCACGACCTCGGTCTCGCCGTGGATCGTCCCGCTGGACGCCCTCCAGCACGCCCGGGTCAGCCCGCCGGAGCGCGACGTCGAGCCGCTGCCGTACCTGGACGACCGCGGCGGCGAGCCGTGGGGCCTGGACCTGGCGATGGAGGTCCGCCTGAACGGGCACCTCGTCTCCCGGCCGCCGTTCGCGTCGATGTACTGGACGGCGCAGCAGCAGCTCACCCACATGACGGTCAACGGCGCGTCGCTGCGCACCGGCGACCTGTTCGCGTCGGGGACGGTCAGCGGGCCGGAGCCGGACACCCGGGGTGCGCTGATCGAGCTGACCTGGAACGGCGAGGAGCCGCTGAAGCTGGCGGACGGCACGACGCGGACGTTCCTGGAGGACGGCGACGAGGTGACGATCACCGCGACGGCTCCGGGCCCGGACGGGACGGTCGTCGGCTTCGGCGAGGTGACGGGGCGGGTCGAGCCTTAGCCGGGTCGTAGTCGGGTCGTAGACGGGTCGTAGTCGGATCGCACGACCGGCGCGTGACGGCGAACAGATGACAGATGACAGCTGACAGATTTCGTCTTCTGTCAGCTGTCATCTGTTGCCCGTTCGGCCTAGTACGGTGGGCGACAGGGACGGGGATCTTCGACACCGACGAACGGGAGCGGGCCCGATGAGCGGCGAGGTGCAGGACTTCCAGGACGGCTGGGCCGGGCGGATCGTGCTGAACCGGCCGAGGGCGCTCAACTCCCTCACCCACGGCATGATCACCGCCGTCCGGGAGGCGGTGGACGCCTGGACCGCGGACGACACCGTGCGCACCATCGTCCTGACCGGAGCCGGCGAACGCGGCCTCTGCGCCGGTGCCGACATCCGGGCCATGCACGACGACGCCAAGGTGGGCGGCGCCGGCGCCCGGGCGTTCTTCCGCGACGAGTACCGGCTCAACGCCCTCATCGCCCGCTGCCCCAAGCCGTACGTCGCGGTCATGGACGGCATCACGATGGGCGGCGGCGTCGGCCTCTCCGCCCACGGCTCGGTGCGCATCGTCACCGAGCGCTCCGTCATCGCCATGCCCGAGACCCGGATCGGCCTCGTGCCGGATGTCGGCGGAAGTCGCCTGTTGGCCCACGCCCCGGGCGAGTTGGGCACCCATCTCGGCCTCACCTCCGCGTCGATGGGCCCCGGGGACGCCCTCCTGTGCGGCTTCGCGGACCACTTCGTCCCGTCCGCGAAGATCCCGGCCCTGCTCTCCGCCCTCGCGGCGGCCCCGGACGCGGACGCCGTGACCGCCGTGGTCGTCGCCGCCGCCGAAGCGGCGCCGCTCGCCGGCCTCGCGGCCCAGCGCGAGTGGATCGACACCTGCTACGCCGCCGACACGGCCGAGGAGATCGTCGAACGCCTCCTCGACTCCGGGGTGCCCGAGGCGAAGGAGGCCGCCGAACTGGTCCTCGCCAACTCGCCGACCGCCGTCAAGACCACCCTCGCCGCACTGCGCCGGGCCCGGCCGCTGCCGTCGCTGGAGGCGGTGCTCGACCAGGAGTACCGCATCTCCTGTGCGGCGCTGGACAGTCACGACCTGGTCGAGGGCATCCGCGCCCAGGTGATCGACAAGGACCGCAACCCGCGCTGGTCCCCCGCCATGCTCGCCGAGGTGACGGAGGCCGACGTGGCCCGCCACTTCGCCCCGCGCGAGGGCGACGAGCTCGGCCTGGCCTGACCCGCGCGCCCTCCGCCCACCGCTCGGCCGCGGGCCGGACCCGTGACGACTGTCTCGCATGCCAAGACTGGCGCGAGGCGGGGCGCTTCGTAGATCGTTGGGTGGTCAGGGCGCGCCCGTGCGGCGCCGAGCAGCGGAATGGGAGTCGACGGCGATGACCGAGACCGAGACCTACGAGACGATCCTGGTCGAGCGCAAGGGCCGGGTGGGGCTGATCACGCTCAACCGTCCGAAGGCGCTCAACGCGCTGAACACGCAGCTGATGAACGAGGTCGTCGAGGCCGCGACGCGGTTCGACCGGGACCCGGAGATCGGCTGTCTGGTGATCACCGGGTCGGAGAAGGCCTTCGCGGCGGGCGCCGACATCAAGGAGATGCAGGGCAACCAGTTCCCGGACGTCTACCTGGACGACTGGCTGGGCCCATGGGACCGGCTCGGCCAGCTGCGCAAGCCGGTCGTCGCGGCGGTGGCGGGCTTCGCGCTCGGCGGCGGCTGCGAGCTGGCCATGCTGTGCGACATCCTGCTGGCCGCCGACACCGCGAAGTTCGGGCAGCCGGAGATCAAGCTCGGCGTCATCCCCGGCATCGGCGGCTCGCAGCGGCTGACCCGGGCGGTCGGCAAGGCGAAGGCGATGGAGCTGTGCCTGACCGGGCGGATGATGGGCGCCGAGGAGGCCGAGCGCGCCGGCCTGGTCTCCCGGATCGTCCCGGCCGACCAGCTGCTGGCCGAGGCGCTGGCCACGGCCGAGACCGTCGCGGCGATGTCCGCCCCGGCCGCGATCATGATGAAGGAGAGCGTCAACCGCGCCTTCGAGACCACGCTGGCGGAGGGCGTCCGTTTCGAGCGGCGCCTGTTCCACGCCGCGTTCGCGACCGCGGACCAGAAGGAGGGCATGAACGCCTTCGCCGAGAAGCGGCCGGCCGCGTTCATCAACCGCTGAGCACGGACCGCGCACCCGGGGTAGGGCGGCAAACGCCTGACGGGTGACAGATGACGAGTGACAGATGACGGCGAACAGATAACAGATGATGAAATCTGTCATCTGTTATCTGTTCGCCGACTCCCGTCAGCCCTCCTCCGCCAGCACCGTGTTGAGCCGGGCGAACCCGCTGCGGGTCGCGGCGACGACGATCTGGTCGCCCGGGCCGAGGCGGCGGGTGCGGTCGGCGTAGTTCCACTGCAGGTGCGGACTGCGGGCGACCCGGGCGGCGATCACCCGGACGCCGCCCGGGTCCTCCAGGTCGTGCCGGTTCATGCCGATCAGCCCGCTGCCGTCCTCCACCGTCAGCTCCGCGATCAGCAGCACGTGCCGGAACACCGAGAGGGTGCCCAGCACCTCACGCCCCATCAGGGCGGCGGCGAACGCGGGCGCCGCCAGGTAGGAGACGGACCGGGACGCCGCGTTGTCCAGCGTCGCGTAGAAGTGCCCGGCGAAGTCGTCGTCGAACAGCCGCACCACCACCCGTACTTCGGGATTGCCGTGGCGCGCCTCCAGCGCCGCCTCCAGGTTGGTCGCGTCGTCGCCGCTGACCGCGACCACCGCCCGGCTGTGCTTCAGCCGGGCCCGGCGCAGCTGCTCCTCGAACGGGCCATCCCCGAGGACGACCGGGATGCCGAGCGCCCGGACGGCGGCGATGCCGCGCGCCTGCGGGTCGCGCTCCATGCACACCACCGGTACGCCCAGTTCGTGGAGCTGGCTCGCGACGCGGGTGCCGACGTTGCCGAGGCCGACGACGATCACGTGCTCCCGGGTGCCGGCGCTCGGGTTGCGGGGCTGGCCGCGCCGCCCGGAGGCGAGCGCCTCGACCACGATGGCGGTGGCGACCGGCGCGAACGTGATGCCGCACAGCGTGATCACCACCTGCGCGACCCGCTGCCACAGGCCGCCCGTCCCCGTCCCGGCGGCGATGTCGGCGGGCTGGTCCGGCTGGGCCGCGCCGGCGAGGTCGAGCAGCGAGATGTAGACGGTCCAGCCGAAGTCCCGGCTCAGGTACCAGAGGACGGAGAAGGCCATCAGCACGGCGGCGAGCGCGATGAGCAGCACCAGCCGCATCCGGGCGCTGGTGAAGTAGCGGGCGGTGCCGAGCAGTCGCCAGCGCAACCGCCGTGCCCAGCTGATCGGTTCGCGCGGTTCGACCGGCAGCGCCTGGAGGGCGGCGATCCCGCCCTCGTCGTCGACGGCCGCGGACACCGCTCCGGTCGCTTCCTCCTGCGCGACCGCCCCGGCTGACTCGGCTGCCCCGGCGGGCTCGGCAGGCTCGGCGGCTTCGGCCGGGCGGCGCGGGGCGGGGACCTCGGCGCCGCCGGCGCGCACCGGACCGTCGTCCCCGAACTCGCTCGCGAGCCGGACGAACTCGGCCGAGCCGCCCTCCTGTTCGGGCATCAGCCGGATCCTGCTGACATCCTGGCGGTCGATGCGGTCGGCGACGATGCAGAGCCGGTCGGAGGTGATCGCCTCGTCGAAGGCGATGTGCAGGAAGCGTCCGCCGACCGCGACCGAGTTGGGCCGGCCCAGCGCCGCAGCCGCGAAGGCCGGTGCCGCGGTGGCGGAGCCGGAGAGCGCGGCGCCGTTCCTGAGGAGGCGTTCGATGTTCTCCCCGAGGCGCTGGTTGAACATCCGCAGGACTATCCGGATGTTCGGGTTGCGGCCCTGGGCGCTGAGCGCCGCGTGGATGTTCTCCTGGTCGTCGCCCTCGACGAGGGCGAGGCCGCGCGCGGTCCCGATGGACACCGCGCGCAGTGCCTCGTCGGTGATGCTGCTGTACTCGACCACGGCCGAGACGCCGGTCAGCTGCTCGATCTGCGGCGCGTGGTCGTGGTCGCGGTCCGCGACCAGGACGACGACCGGAACCTCGTAGTGCTCGACGAGTTCCAGGACCAGCCGGTGGGCCAGCGCGTTCCCGCCGCGGACGACGAAGTGCTGGCTGATCGGCTCGACCGGAGGGGTCCCCCACCCTTCAGAAGTCATACCGACGGATGATATCCACGCCAGGTGTTCGGAAGGTGTCGTTCCGGGAACCGCGGGACCCCCGAACGGCGGTACCGCACGGGCGGTTCGCGGCCGGTGCGTCGAGGGTGGGTGTCGTCCCCCATCCGCTTCCGACGCGTTCCGTACCCGTTCCCGGCTCGCCCCGGCCCGAGGAGGCACCACCGTGGTCCCCCCGATCATCACCCCCGACGGCACCGAGGTGCAGGGCCCGCTCGGGCTGCTCGCCAAGGCCGCCTGGCAGGTCCTGCTGCTCGCCGGTCTGGCCTCGCTCGGCCTCGGCATCGTCGTCTTCGCCTGGCCGCGCGAGACCCTGCTGGTGGTGGGCGTGCTCTTCGGCCTCTACCTGCTGGTCATCGGGATCGTCCAGCTGGTCGCGGCGTTCGGCACCCACGCCACCACCGCGCTGCGGGTGCTGGCGTTCATCAGCGGCGCGATCTGCGTACTCCTGGGCCTGCTCTGTTTCCGCAGCGCGGCGCAGTCGCTGCTGCTGCTCGCGCTCTGGATCGGCATCGGGTGGCTGTTCCGGGGCATCACCCAGCTCGCGGCCGCGTTCTCGGACCCGTACATGCCCGCGCGCAGCTGGCAGGGTTTCGCGGGCGTGGCGAACACGCTGGCCGGTGTGCTGCTGATGGTGTGGCCGGTCGGTTCGATCGCCGCGCTGACGGTCCTGGCGGGCTGCTGGCTGCTGATCCTCGGCCTGATCGAGATCGTGACGGCGCTCCAGATGCGCGGCCGGGCGAAGCGGATCCCGTCCGGCGTGTAGCCCGAGCCCGCTCGGGTGTGTAGCCGAGCGGGCTCGGGCGTGCGGCTGTCCCGTGCGGGCCGGGCGCGCGTCACGGCCTGGGCGCGTAACCGATCCGGAAGGTCGCCGCCTCCAGGCGGCCGGCGCCGATCCGGACGTCCGTCAGCCGCTCGGCGAGGGCGAAGGCGGACTCGGTGTTGAGCTCGGTGTTCTTGTCGTCGAGGCGGAAGCCGCAGGCCGTGAGCAGGTCCGGAATGCCGGAGGCGTCGGCGTCGGTGCCGTGCCGCTGGTCGGGGAAGAGCGGTTCGAAGTGGAGTCGGCAGGTGGGGCCCTCCCACCAGTTGAAGGCGTCGACCGCGTTGACGTTGCGGAAGTGGGAGACGGCTCGGGTGCCGTCGGCGAGGCGGGGCAGGATGTCCCAGAGGCTGCCGAGGTAGCCGTAGGGCTCGACGGCGAGGGCCCAGCCGTCGAGTTCGGTGACGGCGACGAAGAGGCGGTCGGCGTTCTCGTCGTCGTCATCGTCGGACGGGCCCTCGGCCGCCTCGTCGTCGTCCTCGTCCTCGGCCTCGTCGTCCTCGTCGTCGTCGAACAGGTCCTCGTCGTCCGTCCCGTCCTCACCGTCGTCGAAGGTCTCCCACGCGGCGACGACCGCTTCCAGGCCGGTGACCTCGCCGCCCGGGGCGGCGTCGAAGCGGCGCAGCAGTTCGTCGGCGCCGATGCCCTGGACGTACGTGAGGCAGTAGGCCTCGCCGAGCACGGGGTGGCGCTCGGCGAACCAGGTGAAGTCGGTGGCGTGTGCGGTCATGGGGCGATGCTGCCAGACGGCTGTGACAGCGTCAGAGCCAGGTGGGCCGGTCGGTTCCCCAGCGGCCGGGCGGGCGGGACCAGTTGGTGGGCGCACCGTCGTAGGCCACGGGCGGGAGGGCGTGGCGCAGGCGTCCGTAGGCGGAGTCGGTCTCGGCGAGGTACGGCGCCGGGTCGTAGGGGGTGGTGTCCGACGGACCGTCGGGGCCGGTGCGGGCTTCGGAGCGCGGGATGTCGTGGAGGAGCCAGGACGCGGTGCCGGCGAGGGAGAAGCGGAGGTGGCGTCCGCCGGGGCGGCCGGTGCGCTGCTCGGTGAGGGCGCGCAGGACGGCGGCGGCGATGAGGTAGCCGGTGCCGTGGTCGAGTGCCTGGGCGGGGAGCACCCCGGGGTGACCGACGGGGTGGCCGACGGAGTGGCCGTCGAGGTGGCCCTCGGGGGCGGCTTCGCGGGCGGCTTCGTGGGCGGCGATGCCGACGCCGGCCTGGACGAGGCTGTCGAAGCCGCGGCGGCCGGCCCAGGGCCCGGTCCAGCCCCAGGCGCACAGCTGGGCGACGATCAGGCCGGGGTGGCGGTCGAGGAGGGCGTCGGGGGCGAGGCCGTGGGCGTCCAGGGCACCGGGGCGGTAGCCGGAGATGACGGCGTCGGCGGTGGCGAGGAGTTCCTCGAAGGTGGCGCGGTCGGCCGGGTCGGCGAGGTCGAGGAGGACGGAGCGCTTGCCGAAGCCGGTGTCGGCGTGGGCGTCGTCGGCCTCGGGGAGGTGGGGGGAGTCGATGCGCAGCACGTCGGCGCCGAGGAGGGCGAGGGTGCGGGTCGCGACCGGGCCGGCGATGACGCGGGTGAGGTCGAGGACGCGGATGCCGGCGGCGGGCAGAGGGGCGGGGCCGAGCGGGCGGGGTGCGGCGGGCGCCGGGCCGTTCGGGGTCACGATGCGGGTCTCGACCAGGGGGTGAACGGTGTCGCCCACCGGTACGACGGCCACCGCGAGCGCCCCCGCCTCGTACGCGCGCTCCTGGACGAGTTCGGCGGGCTGTTCACTCAGCACCGCCGCGAGCTGTTCGGGTCCGGCGTCGCCGGGCAGGCCGAGGGCGGTGAGCAGCCGCGTGCGGTGGTGCGGGTAGTTGGCGTGGGTGCGGATCCAGCCGTCGGCGGTGCGCCAGAAGCCGGAGTGCGGGGCGAAGCTGACGGGTGCGCGGCCGTCGACGGTCAGGTGGCGTTCGCTGACGAAGGCGGTGGCGACGGCGCCCTGGTCGATCCGCACGGCGGGGACGGGGCCGCCGGCGCGGTGGGCCGCGAGTTCGGCGGCGGCGAGGGAGCAGGCGGCGACGGTGGCCCGGGCGAGGCGGCGCACGGGCAGGCCGGAGGGCAGGACGGTGTCGGGGCCGTGGAAGGCGACCCGGTCCAGGAGGTCGCCGGAGCCGCCGAGGGCCGCCCAGGCGTGCGCGGTGGGGCCGTCGGCGTCGGCGGGTGCCTGGGCCGGCGGGTTCTGCCCGAGGGGCGCCGGCCCGGCGGGCGTCGGCCCGTGGGTCGTCTGGACGGCGGGGATCTGCTCGGCCGGGGGCGTCGGACGCTCTGTCATGTGCCGCATTGTGCTCCGCTTCCCGGACGTCCGCCGTGACGGCCGCCACCCCGCCTCGCCGACGTGCCCGCCGGAGCCTGCCGATCGACGGATTGAACGCGCACAGCCAACGGGTAGGGTGCGGACCGGGCGCCGGTGCGGCGCACGAACGCCTCCGGGGGGCCTGAATGCACGCGATCCGCCGTCTCGACCTGGGCTACTTCGTCCGGCCCGCCGCCGAGGCGGGCGAGCCGCAGCCGCGCGTCGAGCCGGTGCTCGCCTACCTGGTGCGGCGTCCCGAGGGACTGCTGCTCTTCGACACCGGCATCGGCGGCGGCGATCCGGAGACCGAGGCCCATTACCGCCCGGTCCGCCGCCCGCTGCCGGAGGCGCTCGCGACGGCCGGTGTCGCGCTCGGCGACCTCGACCTGGTGGTCAACTGCCACCTCCACTTCGACCACTGCGGGGGCAACCCGCTGCTGGCCGGCACGCCGGTGCTCGTCCAGGCGGAGGAGCTCGCGGCGGCCCGCGAGGGCGACTACACGATCGACGCGCTCGTCGACTTCCCTGGCGCGGACTACCGCGTGCTGGACGGCGAGGCGGAGGTCTGGCCGGGAGTGCGAGTCGTGCCGACACCCGGGCACACGGCGGGGCACCAGTCGCTCGTCGTCGAACGCCGGGACGGCGCGATCGTCCTGGCGGGCCAGGCGTACGACTTCGCGGTCGGCTACGGGTCGGCGGTGCTCGCCCGGCGCGCGGCGCTCGACGGCGTGGCGCAGCCGCTGCCCGACCACCCGCGGTGGCTGGACCGGCTGGCGTCGTTCGGGCCGCGCCGGGTGCTGTTCGCGCACGACAACGCGGTGTGGGAACCGTCGGCCGGGTAGGCGTTCGCGGGCTTCACGTGACGGCCGGGCGCACAGGGCTCGGAACGTGCAGAGCTCGGAAGGTGCAGAGCTCGGAACGTGCGGGGCTCGGAACGCGTGCAGGGCTCGGAACGCGTGCAGGGCTCGGAACGCGTGCAGGGCTCAGAAGGTGAAGCGCAGCGACCGCACGCGGTTGTCGAAGTTGGACGGGACGAGGTCGGGCCCGCCGACCGACCGGAGTCCGGGCAGGCGGGTGAACAGTTCGCGGAACAGCACCTTCATCTCCTGCCGGGCCAGGTGCGCCCCGAGGCAATAGTGCGGACCGCCGCCGCCGAAGCCCAGGTGGGGGTTGGGGCTGCGCATGATGTCGAAGGCGTCCGGGGCGGCGAAGACCGTCTCGTCGCGGTTGGCCGAGCCGAAGAAGAGGACGGCCTTCTCGCCGGCCCGCAGGAGTGGTCCGCCGGGGCCGCCGAGCTCGTGGTCGACGGCCAGGGTACGGCGGAACTGGATGATCGGGGTGGCGTGCCGGACCATCTCGTCGACCGCGCCGCCGAGCCGCCCGTCCAGGTCGTCGAGGAGCAGGGCGCGCTGGTCGGGGTGGGCGGTGAGCAGGTGGAGGCCGTGGGCGAGCGCGTTGCGGGTGGTCTCGACGCCGGCGACGAGCAGCAGGGAGAAGAAGGCGCCGAGCTCGCGGCCGGTGAGCCGGCGTCCGTCGACGTCGGCGGTGACGAGGGCGGTGATCAGGTCGTCGGCGGGTGCGCTGCGGCGCCGGCGCCCGATCGCCGCGACCATGAGCTGCATCCGGGCGAGCGCCGCCAGCCCGCGGCCGGGCACCCGCAGGCGGCTGCGCAGCGGCCGGGCGACGCCGGTGTGTTCGGAGGCGTGGTTGACCTGGTCGAGGATGGCGCGGCGGGGCCGCTCGGGGATGCCCATCAGATTGCAGATCACCTGGAAGGGGAGTTCGGCGGCGACGGCGGTGACGAAGTCCTCGGGGCGGTCGCGTTCGACGACGTCGACGAGGCGGGTGGCGACGCGGCGGATGTCGTCCTCGGCTCCGGAGAGGAGGCGGGGGGTGAAGGCGCGGGAGATGACGCGGCGCAGCTGGGCGTGGCGGGGGTCGTCCAGGTTGACCATCGAGTCGCCGAACAGGGCCCGGACCCAGCGGGGCGGTTCGGGGGTGGTGACGCCGGGGGCGCTGCGGAAGACGGCGGGGGTGCGGCTGGCCTCGACGACGTCGGCGTGGCGGACCAGGGCGTGGTAGCCGCGGCCGCCGGCGCGGTCGCCGACGTAGAGGGGGGTGGGGCGGCGGCGCAGTTCGGCGAAGGCGGCGGCGCGGGCGGGGGCGGGGAGCTGCCAGAAGCCCGGATCGGCCAGGTCCGGGGCGCCGCCGGACGCTGGGCTTGAGCCGGAGCGGGAGGTAGCGCCGGGGCGGGCTCCGGCCGAGGCCGGCCGGCCGGTCGTGGTGTCCATGGCCGTGCCTCCTGGTGGTCCGCTGTGCCGACACTGGTGCCGGGCTCCGGCGTCGGCGTGTGCGCATCGTACGGGGTTGTGCACATTTAGTGACCAGGCAGTGGGAGATGTCAAATCACCTCGATGGTCGTACGAGCAGCTGTTCGCATCGTCGGCTTGTCGGCCGGTCAGGCCGGGCGGTTCTCCACCGGGCGCGGCAGGACGGGCCGGGGCGGGGCGGTCACGGCCGGGTGGCCCGGGCCGGGCGCATCCGGTGAGGAGACGGCCTTCGGCGACGCGGCCGGGCATGGTCTCACGCGGCGGAACCGGCCAATACCGGAGGGTGCGGTACGGGCGCGGGCCGGCGGGTGCGACGATGAGTGCCATCGTGATGACCGACCGGATCCGCTCGCTGCGCGCCGTGGTCTTCGCCACGCTGTGCGTGGCGCTGGCCGCCGCGGCGCACGTCGCCATGGGCGGGGCCGGGGTGTCGCCGTCGGTCCTGGCCGGCGCGTCCGGCGCGGTCCTCGGCGTGACCTGGCTGCTCGCCGGGAAGCGGCGCGGACTCGGGGTGATCAGCGCCTGGATGGTCGCGGCGCAGACCGCGCTGCACCTGCTGTTCGAGCGCGCCGGAGCGCTCGCGCCGACGGGCGGCGGACTCGGCCGGCTGACCGGCACGGACTGGGCCGCCCTGCTGCTCTGCAACCCCGGCCGGGTACCGGGCGGACCGTCTCCCGCGGACCTGGCCAGGATGGCCGGACTCGACCCGGACGCACCACCGGCCTCCGGGCTGCACGCCGTGGCCGGACTGCGGCACGGCGCGGCTTCCGCCGCGAGCTCGGGAGCCGGTCTCGGCGACGGCACGGGCATGGACCTGACCGGCATGGCCGGGATGGATGGAATGAGCGGCATGCCGGGGATGCCGGGCATGCCAGGGGTGCCGGGCATGACGGGGACGTCCCCGGCGCACAGCATGGCCGACGCCTCCGGGCAGGCCGCGGCCACCCACGGGATGGCGCACGGCATGGCCCACGGGATGTCCGTGGGGATGGTCGCCGCCCACGTGCTGGCCGCGCTGGCCTGCGCCCTGCTGCTCTGGCGCGGTGACGCCGCGCTGGTGCGGATCTTCGAGCTGCTCGGCGCGCTCGGCGCCGTCGTCGCGGGCGCGCTGCTCGTTCCGCTGCTGACCCTCTTCGCGCGGCCCTTCGGCTTCCGCCCGCCGGCCCCGCCCCGGCGCGCCGCCCGGCGGACGCGGCAGCCGCGACAGGTGCTGCTCACGCACGCCGTCGTGCGGCGCGGGCCGCCCGCGCTCGCCCTCGCCTGCTGACGCGCCCGTCTCCCCGCGTTCCACTCGCTCCACCCGGTCGGCCACTGCCACCGGGGGCACTCCGACGGGCAGGTCGCCCTGCCGTCCGGCCGAGCGCGCTGCGCCGCCGTGCCGCCAGGGCCCGGGCCCGCGCCTGCCGCCGCTCCCCCTGGGTGCGGCGTGGGGCGCGGACGGCCCATGGACACCCGCGGTGCCGCTCAAGGCGGTGCCGCTCCCAGCCCTTCTCTCAGGACCCTTCATGCCTGACTACGACGGCGCACCGGCTCCGGCCGGCGCCCTCGTCCTAACGCTGCGGGCCGCCCGGCCCGTCCTCCTCCAGCCGGGGCAGCCGGGCCAGCAGGCTCGCGGACCAGTCGGCGGACGGGCCGTCGGCCGCGCTCGCCGCCACCCGGCCGCGCAGCCGTTCCGCCTGCACCAGCCAGTCCCGGCAGCCCGCGCAGCGGGCGACGTGACCGTCCAGACGACCGTCCGGGAGCCCGGCCGCCTCGCCGTCGAGGCGGGCGGACAGGGCGGTGCGGAACTGCGCGCATCTCATATGGTCATCGTCCCTCACGGCTTCGACGGGCGGCGCGGCCGGGTCCGCCGGACTCACCGGACCGACGGGCGGCTCCACGGACGGCGCGACGGAGGCCGCCGTGGATGACGACCAGCTCACCGCGCTCGCCCTGACCGCCCGGGCCGGACGGGCACCGGACGTCGAGGCCTTCATCCGCGCCACCCAGCGGGACGTGTGGCGCTTCGTCGCCCACCTGACCGACGTGCAGTCCGCCGACGACCTCGCCCAGGAGACGTTCCTGCGGGCGCTGCGCAGCCTGCCCGGGTTCGCGGGGCGATCGTCGGCCCGCACGTGGCTGCTGTCGATCGCCCGGCGCACCGTGATCGACCGGTACCGGACGGCCGCCGCCCGGCCGCGCCTGGCCGCGCTGCCGGACTGGCAGGAGGCGGCGGAGCGGCAGGGCTCCGGGCCGACGGCCGGGTTCGAGGACGGGATCGCGCTCGGCGACCTGCTCGACCGGGTGCCCGCGCAGCGGCGCGAGGCGTTCGTGCTCACGCAGGTGGTCGGCCTGAGCTACGCCGAGGCCGCCGCAGTGGCGGGCTGCCCGGTCGGCACCGTCCGGTCCCGGGTGGCCCGGGCCCGGGAGGAGCTGATAGCCCGCCTCCGGGCGGCCGATGGCGGGGAGCTCGCGGCGGCGTGCTGAGCACCATGGCCGGGGGGCGAACGGCAGCGGGCCGTGAGCGGCGTGCGGCGAGCGGCCGATGAGGACCGGCGACTGACAGCCGACAGCTGACAGCTGACAAGTTTCAGATGACAGATAACAGATTTCGAAATCTGTTATCTGTCATCTGTCAGTTGCCCACCGCCGTCCCCCGCCCGCTCCCCTCGTGCGGGTTTCGGAAAAATTCCTCCAAGTGTTCGGGAACCCCGTCCCCTCCGCCCCCGACTGCTGTACCGGACGCTGCCGCCGCGACGACAGCGTCCGGTACGCAGCGGGGGAACGGAGGACTCCATGGCCGCGCAACACGGCCTGCCCGAAGCCAAGTTGAGGCACAGCACAGGAAACCCGGACGGTCCGGCGGACCGGTGGAGCCTCGTCGTCGCCGCCGGGCTGCTCTCGTTCGTCGCGATGCTCGACATGAACGTGGTGAACCTCGCGCTCACCGACATATCCGCCGGCCTGCACGTCTCCCCCGGAGTCGCCCAGTGGGCCGCGCTCGGCTACCAACTGCCGCTCGTCGCCCTGCTGTTGCCCGCCGGACGATGGCTGGACCAGGTGGGCACGCGCTCGGCCCTCCTGCCGGCGGTCGGCTGCTTCGCCGCGTGCAGCGCGCTCGTCTCCCTCGCCCCGTGGGCGAGTTGGCTGATCGCGGCGCGCTTCGCCCAGGGCGCCTTCGGCGCGGTGCTGTTCGTCCTGATGCCGGTGCTCGCCGCCACCGCCGTCCGGCCCGAGCTGCGCGGGCGGGCGATGAGCGTGCCCGCCACGCTCGGTCCGCTCGGGGCCGTCGCCGGTCCGGTGATCGGCGGTCTGCTGCTCGACCACGTGGGCTGGCGCGCCGTGTTCCTGGTCAAACTCCCGGTCTGCCTCGCCGCCGCGCTGATCGTGCTCCGCCACGCCCCGCGCACCGGCAGGCTCTCGCCGCCCGACCGCAGTTCGCTCGGCGACGCCGCCCTGATCGGCTCCGCCGTCGCCTCCGTCCTGCTCGCGCTCACCCTCGCGCCGAAGGCCCCGCTGTGGCTCCTGCTCGCGCTGCCCGCCGCGCCGCTCGTCGCCGTCTGGCTGCGCCGCCCCGGCGGCCGACCGGTGGCCGAGACGCTGCGGGCCGCCGGCACCACCGGCGTCAACGCCTCCGTCCTCGCCCTCGCCGCGGGCTTCGCCGCCTGCCACTACCTGCTCGCCCAGCACCTGCGCGGCCAGGAGGGCGAGAGCGCCACCCGCACCGCACTCACCATGCTGGCCTTCCCGCTCGGCATGATGGTGGCCGGCCGCTTCGGCGGACGGCTCGCGGACCGCTGGGGCGCCCGGCAGACCGCGCTGAGCGGCGCCGCCGTCACCGCCCTCGGCCTGCTCCTGCTGCTCCCCCTGGACGGCGACTGGACCAACGCCGACATCGCGTGGCGCCTCGCCCTCGCCGGCGCGGGCATGGGCCTCAACGGCGGCCCCACCCAGGCCCTGGTCATGACCGCCTCGCCGCCCGGCCGGCTCGCCACCGCGGGCTCCGCCGTCCAGCTCGCCCGCAGCCTCGGCTTCGCCCTCGGGCCCGCCCTCGCCACCGCGGCCACCCTGGCCGGCGACCGCGCGACCACCGGCACCCGCGCCGGGATCGCCCTGGCCGTCCTGGCCGCCGCGAGCGCCGTCGCCCTCCTCGCCCTGCACCACCGCCGCGCCCACCTCGCAACGGCGTGACACGGCCGCCCGGGCCGACCGCCACCCCCTTGGAACACCGTACGACCGGAGGTTCACCGCACATGACCGACATAGACACCGGCTTCGATCCTGCCGCCGTCCGCCCGCCGAACCCGGCAGAACCGGCAAACCCGGCAAACCTTTCGGACCCTGCGGACCCCGCGGACCCGGCGGACCCGGCGGCTCGCTGCCCGTTCGGCTACGGCCTCCCGTCCGACGGCGGTGGCGACAACGGTGGCGACGACGATCGCGACGGCACCCGACTCCCCACCCCCGTACCGCTCTACGGGACGGAGTACAAGCGCGACCCGTACCCGCTGTACCGGCGGATGCGCGAGGCGGGCCCCGTCCACCGGGTGGAGTTCCCGAGCGGCATCCACGCCTGGCTGGTCACCGGCTACAAGGCCGCGCACGCGGCCCTCAACGACGGCAGGCTGGGCAAGAACCACGCCCTGGGCAACGAGAACTGGCGCCGGCTCGCCTCGATCATGCCCGAGCCGCAGCACTCGCAGCTCCAGGTGCACCTGCTCCACCAGGACCCGCCCAAGCACACGGCGATGCGCCGGCTCGTCGTCGACGCCTTCGCGCCCCGCCGGGTCGAGGCGCTGCGGCCGCGCCTCCAGGAGCTCGCCGACGCCCTGGTCGACGAGCTGCCCGCCACCGGCGGCGCCGATCTGGTCGCCGGGTTCGCCGCGCACTACCCGTTCCGCGCGCTCGCCGAAACCATCGGCCTGCCGCCCGAGTTGGCCGTGCGCTTCGACCGCGACTGGGGCAAAGTGGTGCAGCCGGTCGGCCCGCTCGACCCCGGCCGGCCCGCGTACGAGGCGCGGCTGCGCGGCCTGCAGACGTACATCGCGGACGTGGTCGAGCACAAGCGCGCCCACCACGACCCCGCCCGGGCCGAGGACGACCTGCTCGGCCGGCTCGTCGCGGCCCGTGACGCCGGCGAGCTGAGCCCGGAGGAGCTCGACTCGATCGTGTTCCAGCTACTGGTCGCCGGGCAGGAACCGGTCACCAACCAGATCACCACCATGCTGATCACCCTGCTGCGCCACCCCGGGCACCTCGTCCGGCTCGCCGAGGGCATCGCCGCCGACCCCGGCCTGCTCCCCCGCGCGGTGGAGGAACTGCTGCGCCACGACGCCGCGTTCGAGCTCACCACCTGGCGGTTCTTCACCGAGGACAGCGACCTGTTCGGCACCGCGGTGCCGGCCGGCGACTCGGTCATCGTCTCGCTCTGCGCCGCCAACCGGGACGGCGAGCGGTTCCCGGACGCCGACCGGCTCGACTTCGACCGCACCCCGAACGCTCATCTCGCCTTCGGACACGGCATCCACTACTGCCCCGGCGCCGCCCTCGCCCGTGCCGAACTCCAGGTGGCCCTCGGCACGTTGCTCACCCGGCTCCCCGGACTGCGCCCCGCCGGTCCGGCCGAGGGCGGTGACGGCCTGGACGCCCTGGCCTGGATCCCCGCCGTCCTGGCCCGCGGTGTGAACGAGCTGCCGGTCGCCTACGACCGGCGCGTCTGACCGGCGGCGACCACCACCCCCTGGCCCGCGACCGCACCGCCGGCCAGGACACGGCCACGCCTGCTCGCAGCCTGTAGCCCGTAGCCCGCACCCATTGCCCTTACGACAACGTCCCGTTGGAGGACCACCATGCCGCCCGTCGGCACCATCACCGCCCGCGAGCCATCCACCCACACATACGAAGCCGCCGAGCACCTCGCCGCCCGCGTCCTCGGCCTGCTCCTGCCGCACCGCCGCGCCTCCGACCCCGAACTCGCCGCAGGGCCGCACCACTTCCCGCTCCAGCTGGCGCAGCTCGCGGACTTCATCGCCGCCGGCGAGCCGATCGTGTTCACCCTGCCCGGTTTCCCCTGCAAGTCGCCGAACCCGGCGAAGGTGCTCGGCCACCTGCCCGACGAGGGCGAGCGGCTGTCGCTCACCTTCCTGGACGCGCTGTGCGAGCGGATCGGCGCGCTCCACGCGCCCGGTGCGCGGATCCTGATCTGCTCGGACGGTCACATCTTCGGCGACCTCATCCACGTCCCCGACGACCACATCGACGAGTACTCCGACGCGCTGGCCGCGATGATCGAGCGCGAGGGCCTGCGGCACCTGGCCACCTTCGACCTGCGGGCCGTCCTCGGCGACCTGCCGTTCGACGAGAAGCGCGCCCGTGTGCACGCTCGATACGCGCCGAGCGTCGAGGAGTTGCGCGAGCAGGTGCTGACGGACGAGGAGACCCTGCGGCTCTACCGGGGCATCACCCGGTTCCTCACCGAGGACACCGTCGGCTTCACCGGCACCAAGTCGGCCCTCCAGCGCGAGTGCCGCCGCCGCGCGTACGGGGTGATCCAGCGCAGCCGCGCCTGGGGGGACCTGATCGCCGAGCACCACCCGGACGCGTTCCGGCTGTCCATCCACCCGCAGCGGGCCGGGGCGCCGAAGTTCGGCATCCGCCTGCTGGAGGTGGCGGACGCGTGGACGACGCCCTGGCACTCCTCGGCGCTCCACCGGGCCGACGGCCGCTGGGAGTTGCTGCGCAGCGCGGACGCCGCGGAGCTCGGGCGGCTCGTCGAGAGCGACGGCCGCCCGAGCCACTACGAGACGGTCTGAGCCCGCGCCGCGTCGGCGTCCACCGGAGCACCGGTCGAGGACGCGGGCGTGCGGTGGTCGAAGGCGATCAGCGGGTCGCCGGTGAGCGGGTGTTCGACCACCGCCGCCCGCACGCCGAACACCTCGGCGAGCAGGTCGGAGGTGAGCACGTCGCGCGGTGCTCCGGAGGCCACGAGGGCGCCGCGGTGCAGGACGTGCAGGCGGTCGCAGACCGAGGCGGCGGCGTTGAGGTCGTGCAGCGCGACCAGAGTGGTGCGGCGCTGTTCCCGTAGCAGGGCGAGGAGTTCGACCTGGTGGCGGACGTCCAGGTGGTTGGTCGGCTCGTCCAGCACGAGGACGTCCGGCTGCTGGGCGAGCGCCCGGGCGAGCAGCACCCGCTGGCGTTCGCCGCCGGACAGCTGGGCGAACCGGCGGCCGGCGGCCTCCGTCATGCCGACGCGCACGAGGGCGTCGGCGACGACGCGGTGGTCCTCGGCGTCGTCGGCGGCGAAGGCGCGCTTGTAGGGGGTGCGGCCCATGGCGACGACCTCGCGGACGGTCAGCTCGAAGTCGCCGCCGCGTTCCTGCGGGAGGGCCGCGATGTGCCGGGCGGACTCCGCCGGGGAGATGCCCTCCAGCTCCCGTCCGTCCAGGAGGATCCGCCCCGCGCTCGGCCGCAGGTGCCGGTAGACCGTGCGCAGCAGGCTGGACTTGCCGCTGCCGTTGGGTCCGACCAGTCCGGCGATCTCGCCCTCCTCGGCGACGAGGTGGACGCCGGCCACGACGGTGCGTCCGGCGAGGGCGACGCTCAGGTCTTCGACGGCGATCCTCAATTGCGCTCCAGTCGTCGGTCCAGCAGGTAGAGCAGGGTGGGGGCACCGAGGACGGCGGTGACGACGCCGATGGGCAGTTCCTGGTTGTCCAGGGCGGTGCGGGCGAGGGTGTCGACGACGACGAGCAGCAGGGCGCCGGTGAGGGCGGACAGCGGCAGCAGGCGCCGGTGGTCGCCGCCGACGAGCAGCCGGCACACGTGCGGCACCATGAGCCCGACGAAGCCGATCGCGCCGGAGACGGCGACCAGCACGCCGGTGAGGACGCTGGTGACGACGAAGATCTCGCGGCGCAGCCGGGTGACGTCGACGCCGAGTCCGGCGGCGGTCTCGTCGCCCATGAGCATCGCGTTGAGTGCGCGGGCGCGGGCCTGGAGCAGGGCGAGGCCGAGGGACACGGCGGCTGCGGGGATGGCGAGTTGGGACCAGACGGCGCCGCCGAGGCTGCCCATGAGCCAGAACAGGACGCCTCTGGTCTGCTGTTCGTCGCTGGTCTGGAGGACGAGGTAGCTGGTGATGCCACCGAGGAACTGGGCGATGCCGATGCCGGCGAGGACCAGGCGCAGCGGGGAGAAGCCGCCGCCGCGCCGGGCGAGGAGCCAGACGAGGGAGAACGCGGCGAGGGCGCCGGCGAAGGCGGCGAGGGAGACGGTGAGGCCGAGGGCGCTGCCGAAGGAGAGCTGGAGCCCGAGGGCGGTGCCGAGGACGAGGGTGGCGACGGCGCCGAGGGATGCGCCGGAGGAGATGCCGAGGAGGTAGGGGTCGGCGAGGGGGTTGCGGACGAGGGCCTGGACGGCGGTGCCGACGAGGCCGAGTCCGGCGCCGACGACGGCGGCCAGCAGGGCGCGGGGGACGCGCAGTTGCCAGACGATGAGGTCGCGGGTGCCGGGTTCGGGGGCGCGTCCGGTGAGCCGGCGGGCGATGACGGCCCAGACTTCGCCGGGCGGGACGTCGACGGCGCCGAGGGAGACGGCGGCGGTGAGGGCGAGGACGAGGGCGGCGCCGAGGGCGGCGGCCAGCGGCCCGGCCCGCAGGGAGCGGGCCGGGCGGCCGCCGGCGGCAGCGGCAGCGACGGAGGTCGCGCCGGGATCCTCGCCGGTGACGGACGGAGGCACGGTCTACTGCCCGTTCTTGACGAGGTCCGGGTGGACGGTGGCGGCGATCTGCCGGACGGCGTCGGCGTTGCGCACGCCCGCGATGGTGGTCACCTCGGAGCCGAGCCGCACGAAGTGCCCTTCCTGGACGGCCTTCAGGCCCTGGGTGGCGGGGAAGCCCTTGAGGAACGCCTCGGCGTCGTCGTAGGCCTTGCGGGTGGCCTCCTCGCTGCCGCGGTTGCGGACGGCCAGCTGGATCCAGTCCGGGTTCTTGGCGACCACGTCCTCCCAGGAGCCGGGCTTGAAGTCGGCGTCGCAGTCGGCGAAGACGTTGCGGGCGCCGGCGAGGGTGATCACGGCGTTGGCGACCTGGCGGCCGCAGACGGCGGTGGGCTGCTTGGTGCCGGCGTCGAAGTCGAAGACGAAGTAGCTCGGCCGCTTGTCGTCCGGCACTCCGGCGAGGGCGGTCCGCACGTCGCCCACGCGCTTCTCCATGCCGGCGACGAGTTCCTCGGCGCGGGCGGCGGTGCCGGTGACGGCGCCGAGCCTGCGGATGTCGTCCTCGACCTGGGCGAGGTCGGTGCGCGGCGCCTTGGCGGCCTTCGGGGTGCCGGCGCAGGCGGTGGAGAGGAGGTAGACGTGCTGGATGCCGGCCGCGGCGAACTCCTCCGGGCTCGGCCCGGTGGCGCCGCCGCCCATCATCGGCATGGCGCCGAAGGTGTCGACGTAGAGGTCGGCGCCGGAGCCGAGGAGCTTCTCCTTGGGGATGACGCGGTCGCCGAGGACGGGCACCTTGGTGCCCTGCTCGGCGAGGTCCGCCGGGAGGCTGCCCTTGCCGGGCGGGAAGCCGGTGCCGATCAGGCGGTCCCCGGCCCCGAGTTGGAGCAGCATCTCCAGGCTGGAAGCGTTACTGGTGACGATCTTCGAGGGGGCCTTGGCGATGGTGGTCTCCTGGCCCGCGCAGTCGGCGACCTTGACCGGGAAGGATCCGGCGGGCGCGGCCTTGGCCGTCGCCTGCGCGTCCGAGCCGCCGCCCCCTCCTCCGGTGCTTCCGCAGGCCGTGGCCGTGGCGAACAGGGCGACGACGGCCGCGACGGCGCGGGCGGTGCGAGGGCGCATGGAAACTCTCCTGGTGGGTGCTCGTGCTGGGGGTCCGTCCTGCGGACCCGGACCAGGTAGTCGGCCGGTTCGCGCGGCGGGTTCCCGCGGATCTCGGGGAGTTCCGCGCCGGGCCGTCTCCGCACGGCCCCTCCGGCGCGACCCCGTCCGCTCACGCGCGGGCTCAGGCGCGGGCGTAGGCGCGGGGCGTAGGCGCGGGGCGTAGGCTGGCCCGATGGCCGAACCCACCGTCCTGCGGGACGATCTCGACCTGCCCGTCCGGCTCGGTCCGGGCCCGGTGCGGCGGGTGGTCTCGCTGGTGCCGTCGCTGACCGAGTCGCTCGCCGTCACCGCCCCCGGCCTGCTGGCCGGCGCCACCGACTGGTGCACCCACCCGGCCGGACTGGACGTGCCGCGGATCGGCGGCACCAAGAACCCGGACGTCCGGCGGATCCTCGCCCTGGCCCCTGACCTCGTCCTCGCCAACGACGAGGAGAACCGTCGGCCGGACCTCGACGCGCTGCGGGCGGCCGGCGTGCCGGTCTGGGTGACCGACATCCGCACCGTCGACGACGCGTTCCGCTCCCTGGAACGGCTGCTGACCCTCGCGTGCGGCCTCCCGCGGCCGGGGTGGCTGGACGAGGCGCAGGCGGCGTGGCGCGGGGTGGACGGTCGGCGCAGCGGGCAAAAGATCGACGGACGGCGGAGCGGGCAGAAGACCGACGGTCCGCGGGCGATCGTGCCGATCTGGCGGCGCCCGTGGATGGTCCTCGGCCGCGACACCTTCGCCGGGGACGTGCTGCGGCGCCTCGGGGTGCGGCTCGTCCACGCCGGCCACGCCGAGCGCTACCCGGCCGTCCCGCTGCCCGAACTGCTCGCCTGCGCACCCGACTTGGTGGTCCTGCCGGACGAGCCGTACCGGTTCACCGCCGGGGACGGCCCGGAGGCGTTCCCCGGCGTGCCAGCGGCGCTGGTCAGCGGACGTCACCTCACCTGGTACGGGCCGTCGCTCGCCGAGGCCCCGGCGGTGCTCGGCACGGCGCTCGACCACCCGTTCGTACAGGATGGGAACATGCCCCCGTAGGATGACCCGCCACTCGCCGGGACCACCGGCGATCAAGTGGGGGAACCACACATGGCAGTGAGCACATCCCGGCGTGCGCTGGTGATGGTGTCGGCCGCGGCCGTCTCGACCGCCGTCCTGGCCGGGTGCGGGAGCAAGTCCGCGACGACCGACACCCGTGCGGCGCCGGGCACGACGGCTCTGGCCGCGAGCGCCTCGCCCGCCGACACGGCCGGCGCGAGCGCGTCCGCGAGCCCGGCCGCGAGTGCGACGCCGTCGCCCGGCGCGAGCGCCACCGGCAGCCCGAGCGCGAGCGCGTCGGCGGGCAAGTCGGCCAAGGCGAGCCCGAGCCCGGGCCCGACGGCGAGCGGTGCCAAGCCCGGCGCGGCCAAGCCGTCCACCGGCAGTGCCGAGAAGGCCCCCGCCCCGGCCGCCGCCCCCGTCGCCGCGGCCCCGGCGCCGACCGCCAAGCCCGGCCCCGTCGCTCCCCCGCCGCCGCCCGCGCCCGAGGGCCCGCACGCCCCGCCGCTGCAGAGCAGTTGCAAGCCGAGCAAGCCGCAGCCGGACGAGGCCAAGGAGGCCGTCGGCGCGGCGCTCACCGCCGCGGCCGGCCAGGCCCGCACGCTCACCCTCAGCAGCGGAGGCACCGACAAGCTCCCGCCGCTGCCGGTCAACCTGGTCAAGGCCATCGCCTGGCAGGAGAGCGGCTGGCAGTCCGGCATCCTCGCCTGCGACGGCGGGATCGGCACCATGCAGGTCATGCCGAACACCGTGAGCTGGATGAACACCAAGTTCGGCACCGTCTCCGACGCCAAGACCCTCGCCGGCAACGTCCAGCTCGGCACCCAACTGCTCGACTGGCTGGTCGCCTACTTCGGCGACTCCGGGTTCGGCGGCACGTACGACCTCTCCCCCGACCCCGCCACCGGGAAGACCCCGCTGCTCGACCTCGTCATCTCCGCCTACAACGCGGGCGCGGGCAACGTCCACTACAACACCGCCACCGACCCAGCCACCGGCGCGACCGTCGGCAGCCTCGTCATCCCGAACCCGGGCTACATCGCCAACGTCAAGGCGCTCATGGCGAGTCAGCCCTGGAACAAGGCCGGCTGAGACCGGAGAACGCCCGAGGGGCCCGGAACGCACGTCGGCGTTCCGGGCCCCTCGGGCACTGCGATGGGTCCGTCAGCCGCGCGCGGCGGTGACGGCGGCGCCCAGCGCCTCCTTGATGCGCGGACCGAGGCGGCCGAAGCCCAGCTCCTTCATCGCGGCGCGCAGCAGCTCCTCCTCGCTGCGCTCGACCCCGTCGCCGTCCACCCAGCGGACGACCGCCAGCAGTTCCTCCGCCGAGTAGGCGGTCACGGGCCGCCCGGGCGTGAAGTCCGGCTTCGCCGGGCGACCGGCGGACGCGGCCGGCTCGACGGGCTGCTCCTCCGCCTCGACCGCCACTGCCTCGGCGGCGGACTCCTCCTCCACCGGGGCCGGAGCCTCGACGGCGGGCTCGACGGCGGCCTCCGGCTCGTCCGTCACCTCGGCCTCGACGGCCACCGGCGCCTCAACGGCCTCCGGGGCCTCGGCGATCGGCTCGGGGGAAGCCTCGGGGGTCGGCTCGGCAGCGGCCTCGACCTCGGCGACCGGCTCGGCGATCGGCTCGGCGAACGGCTCGGCCTCGACGGCGGCCTCGGGCTCGACAGCCTCGGGCTCGGCCTCGACGGTCGTCTCCGGCTCCACCGCCTCTGCCTCGACGCCGGGCTCCTCCTCCACCACGGCGGGAGCCTCGACGACGGCCTCGGGCTCGGCGACCGCAACCTCAACGGCGGGCTCGGCAATGGCCTCGGCCTCAACGACCGTCTCCTCGACGACCTCCACCGGCTCCGCGGCCACCTCGGCCACGACGGCCTCCGGCTCCACAACCTCGACCGGCGCCTCGACGGCCGCCTCGGCGGTCACCTCGGCCACCGCCTCCAGCTCGACAGCCTCGGCCTCGGCCTCAACGGCCGTCTCCTCGACGACCTTCGGCTCCACAACCTCAACCGGCGCCTCGACGGCGGCCTCGGTGGTCTCCTCGGCCACGGCCTCCAGCTCGACAGCGTCGGCCTCGATCTCAACGACCGTCTCCTCGACGACCTTCGGCTCCACAACCTCAACTGGGGCCTCGACGGCCGCCTCGGCGGCCACCTCGGCCACCGCCTCCAGCTCGACAGCCTCGGCCTCGGCCTCGGCCTCGACGGCCGTCTCCTCGGCGACCTCCACCGACTCGGCGGCCACCTCGGCCACGACGACCTCCGGCTCCACGACCTCAATCGCGGCCTCGGCAGCCTCAACGGCGGTCTCCTCGACGGCCTTCGGCTCCTCGGCCTCGACCGGCGCGTCCTCGGTCTCGACGAGCGCGGCAGCGGCGGCGGCCACGAGGTCGTCGGCCGCCGGGGACGGCGCCGGGAGGGAGACGACGGACGGCTCGTCCCCGATCTCCGCCTCGACCTCCGCCTCGGCCACCGGCTCCGCCGAAGTCTCGGCCTCGGCCTCGGCCTCGGTCACGGCCTCGGTCACGGCCTCGGTCACGGCCTCGGTCACGGCCTCGGCCGCCTCGTCGGCCTCCTCCGCGACGACAGCCGCGGCAGGAGCCTCCGCCAGCCCGTCGCGCTGGCCGCCGGCCAGGGCCTGGCGGGCCGCGTAGGCGGCGTCGGCGGCGCGGCGGTCGGCCCTGGCGGCGGCGAGCTCGGCGAGCAGGTCGCCGAGTCCGGCCTCTTCCAGGGTGGTGCGCAGGCTGTGGATGGTGGGCAGGCGGTAGAGGGTGCCCTCGTCGGCGGCGAGGCGCTCGACGAGGTCGACGAGCTCGGCGAAGGGCAGGCCGTCGAGGTCATGGTCGGGCAGGACGCGGGCGAGTTCGCGCAGGCCGGCGTTGATCGCGTCGAAGGTCTGGGCGGTGCGCTCGACGAGGGTGCCGTCGCCGGGGGCAGTGGGCAGGGTGCCGGAGGGGGCGAGGGCGGCCCAGGCGCGGCGCTCGACCTCGGCGGAGGCGAGGGCCTCGTGGAGGTCCTCGCGGCGGGTGCGGCGCTCGGTGGCGAGGGCGGCGGCCTGCTTGCGCAGGGCGCGGGCGCGCAGCCAGGAGAGCTTGACGCCGCGCTCGCGGCGCCAGGCGCCGTCGGCGGTGGCGGCGGTGAGGGCGTCGAGGTCGGCGTCGTAGGCGGCGGCCGTCAGGGTGCCGGAGGTGCGGTGGACGCGCTGGAGGAGTTCGACGAGGAGCACGGTCTTGGCGACGGTGTCGGGTTCGTCGAGCTTGGCGTCGGCGGCGAGCGCGGTGACGGCCTCCCAGGTCCGGGTGAGGTCGTGGCCGCGCAGTTCGGCGAGGGCGCTGCTGGCGGCGCGGGCGTCCTCGGGGGTGGCGACGGTGTCGAGGGCCGCGTACCAGGCGTGGGTGTCGGTGGTGAGGGTGAAGGCGCCGAGTTCGGCGTAGCGGCCGAGGTCCTCGCGGAGGTCGGGCTCCGCGGCGGCGTCCTGGGGGTCCTTGACGTCTGCGGCGTCGGCGACGTCCGCCGGGTCGGCTGCGTCGGCGTTGCGCGAGTGAAGCACTGTCATGTGAGGTCCGGTTCTGGGCGACGGCGGCGGGGCTGGCGGCGAGGGGGCGACGGACCGTTCGCGCGGGGTGCCCCGGGGCCGGGGCGGGGGGCGCGCGGTCGAACCGCCGGTTGTGGACGCCCAGAATACGGGTGCCCGTTCGAGCCTTGCACGCACCCACCGTCCGACGGGCCGGTGTCGCGTGCCATGACGCCCGGCTGGGCGCTACTCGGGAGGTCCGGGCGGGTGACCGCCGGCGGGGCCGGGCGGGTGGTGGTGTCGGCCGTCCGGGCGACGGAGGCGATCGAGGGGGACGGTGCGGGTGCGCCGACCGGGCGGTGGCCGGTGGCCCGGGGGCGGGCGGTGGCCGGCTCGGGCGAGGGCGGCGAGGTCGACGGGGGCGAGGTATTCGGACAGGGGGGTGCGGTGCCACCACGCTCCGGTCCGCCGCAGTTCGCGCCATCCGGTGAACCGGTAGAGGTGGAGGGTCGCCCGGACGTGGGTCGGCGGGGCGTCGGGGAAGGGGTTGTGGCGCAGCAGTCGCAGGGTGGCGGGGTCGCCGGTGAGGAGGCGGGCGGCGAAGGGCAGGAACCAGGGGCGGGCGTAGCCGGGTGAGATGCCGGCGAACCACATGAGCCAGTCGAGCCGTAGATGGTAGGGGGCGTACTGGCGGGGCAGGCGGCGGACGTCGCCGGGTTTGCCCTTGAAGCCGTATTCGCGCCAGACGGTGTCGGGGGTGAGGGCGGGTTCGTCGGTGCCTTCGACGACGACCTCCTGGCGGACGCGGTTGATGCTGCCGAAGGCGCCGTAGGTGTTGACGAGGTGGAGCCGGTTGAAGGAGCGGTTCATGACCTGGCCGCGGGAGAGCAGGTTGCGCACGGGCCAGTAGCTGAGGACGGCGACGGTCGCGGTGAGGGCGAGGACGAGGGCCTCGTACCAGGCGGGGGTGGCCGGGTAGGTGCGGGTGCGGACGGGCAGGCCGATGCGGGCGGGGTCGACGGCGGCGAGGGCGAGGGCGATGGTGAGCCAGTTGAGCCAGGCGAAGTTGCCGGAGGCGATCAGCCACAGCTGGGTGGCGGTGATCAGGCAGGCGGCGTAGGTGGCGACCGGCTGCGGGAGGAAGAGTCCGAGCGGGACGACGAGTTGGACGACGTGGTTGGCGGCGGCCTCGACGCGGTGGAGGGGGTCGGGCAGGTGGTGGAAGAACCAGCTGAGCGGTCCTGGCATGGGCTGGGTCTCGTGGTGGTAGCGCAGGCAGGTGAGGTCGCGCCAGCAGCTGTCGCCGCGGATCTTGATCAGTCCGGCGCCGAACTCGACGCGGAAGACCAGCCAGCGCATCAGCCACAGGACGGGGGCGGGCGGGGCGGTGTCGGCGGTACCGAGGAAGGCGGCGAGGAAGCCGGCTTCGAGGAGGAGCGACTCCCAGCCGAAGGAGTACCAGGTCTGGCCGACGTTGACGATGGAGAGGTAGAGGACCCAGAGCAGGGCCCACGGCAGCGGGGAGGCCCAGAGCGGGAGGGTGTCGCCGAGTCCGGCGGCGAGGGCCGCGGCCACGGCGGCTCCGGTCCACGCGACGGCGGCGAAGTAGCGGTCGCTGTAGTGGAGGTGGAACAGGCTGGGTGCCCGGCGGAAGGGGACGCGGGCGGTGAAGCGCGGCACCGGGAGCATGCCGTGGGCGCCGATCAGGGCGCGGAACTGGGCCGCGGCATTGAGGAAGCCGATCAGGTAGAGGCCGGCGAGCATCCGCTGGACGAGCAGCCGGCTCGGCCAGTAGTCGGGGGCGGCGAACCAGTCCATGCGGCCCATGCCTACCACCGCGGGCGGCCGGTCGGGCCCGAACGGGCGGGTGGGGGCGGGCGGTTCACCCGCTCGGTGGCGGCTGATGGCGGAGTTCGAACGGCAGGCGGCAAGCGGCAGGCGGTGGCGTACGGACGGTTGGGGTCCGGGCCCGGACGGCAGTGGGGCGGGGAGCCTCTCCTCGGGGGTGAGAGGCGCCCCGCCCCACTGGACGGTCCGGTGATCTCGACGGTGCCGCGGACGGCCGCTCGGCGTTCAGCCCGGCAGGACCATTCCGCTCTCCCCGGCGATGCCCGGGCGGCCGGCGGATCCGTTCTGCTGGAGCCGGTCGACCAGGAGGGCGGCCAGCGTGCCGAGCTCCTCCTCGGTGCGGGACTGCGCGGTGACGTCCATGCCGACGGTGAGGACACCGTTGACCTGGCCGGTGCGGGCGGTGCGCATCGGGGTGCAGGTGAAGCTGAAGATCTGCTGCCCGCGCTGGTCGGGGCGCCCTGACTGGATCCGGACGTCGCCGAGGACGGTGGCCCGCCCGGTGTGGTAAGCCTCGGCGACGGCCTGCTGGAGGCCGGCCGCACCGAGCTGCGGGTAGGCGGCGCCGACCGCGCCGTACGCCACCGGGGCTCCGAAGGTCTCGGCGTGCTGGGCGTTGGCGTAGCGGATCTCCTGGCCGGGGCCGTCGGTGAGCATGATCGGGAAGGGCGAGCCGTCGAAGGCGGCGAACATCTCCTGCTGCTGGGCGAGCAGGGTGTCGCGCAGCCGGATCTCGGAGAGGAGGGCCTCGGCGAGGTGCTGGATGTCGCGCAGGCGCTCGCGCCCCCACTGGCGGGGTTCGCGGTCGAGGACGCAGACGGTGCCGATGACGGTGTTGGTGTCGTCGACGAGCGGGGCGCCCAGGTAGGCGCGCACGCCGAGTTCGTCGACGACCGGGTTCCCGGCGAACCGGGGGTAGGCGAGGATGTCGTCGAGGGCGAGCGGGGAGCGCTGGGCGACGACGTGGGGGCAGAAGCCGTGGCTCAGCGGCATCTCGCGCGTGGGGAGGTCGAACGCGATGCCCCGGTCGGCCCAGGAGGCGCCGTCGTCGGAGGCCGTGTCGGAGGAGTTTGGCGGAATGTAGAGCCCCCGGAACATCTGGCGCTCGTCGTTGATGAAGTTGACCATCGCGATGGGGGCCCGGGTGATGCTGGCCGCCAGGTGGGCGAAGCGGTCGAAGGCTTCGTCCGCGGAGGGTTCGTTGAGACCGAGGGTGCGCAGTCTGCGGGTGCGCTCGGACTCGCCGGCGGCACCCGGGAACTGGCCTTGAGTGCTCATCACATCAGTCATGGCGCACATGTAATCAGACATCCGGGGGGTTCGGCGCCCCCGGGCCGGGTGGTTCTGGTTGCTGATGGACAGTCAAAGCCGCATGTGAACGGCCGCTCGGCAGGTTGCCGCGGGGACGAAGATCACTTCCCATCCGGTCACGTGGCGAAACCAAGCGAAATTCGGACGATCTTTTTCGCGCCAATCCAAGATCGGCTCTGGGTGACTTCCTTATGCCCATATGACAATGAGCCCTGCCGAAGACACGGACGGTAGCCCCAACCCTCGGGGATCCCGGCCGGAGTTCCGCACGCACCGGTTGCAAAGGGGCGAACGAGGGCAACCGGCCGCCACCCACGACCCCACACCCCACCGCAGCGGCGGCCGGCGCGGCATCGACGGCACGGACGGAGGCACGACACCCCGAAACGAGAGGACCCCGGCATGACCATGGACTACTTCACCGACGAGCGCCACGAGAGCCTCCGGGCGGAGGTGCGCGAGTTCGCGGAGAAGGAGATACGTCCGCACGTGGCCAGAATGGAGGCCGACCGGCAGGTGGAGTTCGAGCTGTCGCGCGAGATCGCCCGCCGGGGCTGGATCGGTGTGACGATCCCGCAGGTCTTCGGCGGGCTGGGGCTCGGGCACCTCGCCAAGACCGTCATCGTCGAGGAACTGGCCCGGGTGAGCGGTGCGATGGGCGCCGTGGCCCAGGCCTCGCAGCTCGGCGTGGCCAAGGTCCTCCACTACGGCTCGGACGCCCAGCGGCGCAAGTGGCTCCCGAAGTTCGCCTCCGGGGAGGCCCTGCCCACCATCGCCGTCACCGAGCCGGAGTCCGGCGGCCACGTGCTCGGCATGGCGGGCACCGCGCGCCGGGAGGGAGACGAGTACGTCCTCAACGGGCGCAAGTGGTTCGTGGGCAACTCCCACATCGGCGACGTCCACGGCGTCGTCCTGCGCACCGACCAGGGCAGCCGGGGGCTGTCCGCGTTCCTCGTCGAGAGCGACCGCCCGGGCTTCCGCACCGGCACCCGCGGCTCCCAGAGCGGGCTGCACGGCTTCAGCTTCGGCGAGATCGTCTTCGAGGACTGCCGCGTCCCGGTGGGCAACCGGCTCGGCCGCGAGGGCCAGGGCCTGGACGTCGCCTACTCGTCGTCCACGCTCTACGGACGGCTCAACCTGGCCGCCGTCGCCCTCGGTATCCACGTCGCGATCGTCGAGGACACCGCGCGCTTCGCGGAGGAGCGGGTGCTGTACGGCAAGCCGCTCAACCAGCTGCCCAACATCGCGCTGAAGCTCGGCGAGATGCAGTCCCGGCTGATGACCGCCAAGCTCGCCGCCTACCACGCCTCGCACCTGCTCGACCACGGCAAGGCCTGCGACGCCGAGCTGATGAACGCCAAGCTCATCAACACCGAGTACGCGCTCGACTCGGCGCGCAACGCCATGGAGATCCACGCGGCCCGCGGCCTGCACACCGACTTCAACATCGAGCGCTACCAACGGGACGCCACCCACGTCTACCCGCCGGCCGGCACCTCGGACATCCAGCGGCTGCGGCTCGGGCAGATCGCCTCGGGCACGTACGGCAAGCAGTGGTCGGCCGAACTGTCCGGGCCGGCCAGCTGGGCGTGGACCGAACTGGCCCAGCGGGAAGCGCAGCTGGAGGAGGAGGCCGAGCGCCGCGGCGGAGAGGTGATCACGATGCCGCTGGCGGGATAGCGGCCGGGCCCGGCAGCGCCGTCGACCCCGATCGGACCGACCACCCCTGTTCGCCGGTCCGCCCACTCGTCGACCGTCCGCCGACGCCCCTGCCGATGTGCCTGCCGACGTCTCAGCCGACGTCCCCGTCGCTGTCTCCGTCGATGCCTCTGTGGCCGACCCTTCAGCATACCGACGTTTGACCTGTTCCTGACGGCTCCGCGGAAGGATCCCCCGACCTCCCGCGGAGCCGTCCCCCTCACCGGGAAAACGGTTCGACCTGCGACGATCCGTCACCGCACCATCCGACGGGGGGTGTTCGCTTCTGCCATCAGCCGGTCACATATCGTCAGTTGATGTTGCGATGAGGGCACCTGGGGCTGGTAGCGTTCCTGCCGTCGGCGGCCGTGCTGCACCCCGCCCGGACACTGACACCGAGTCACCCCCGTGACACCGCGTCATGATCGTGACACCGCGTCACCCCCGTCCGGCAACCCCGGCCGTGGCGCCCCGAAGCCCCGGCCGGACCGCGCGCGGGCACAACCGCCGTTCGGCCCAGCAACAAGGAATCAGATGCCAGGCATATCGGCCCCCCGCACGGGCCACCGCGCCGGCCGGTCCGGCTCCCTCCGCAGCTCGCTCCTCCTCCTCGTGCTGGTCCCCAGCGTGGGCCTCGCCGCCGCCTGGGGCTACGCCGCCTACCTGCTGCGCGACGCCGGGCAGAACACCGCGCTCGCCGTCGGCAGCGCCGCCGTCGCGCTGGTCCTGCTGGTCAGCCTGGTCCGCGGCATCCGCGCGGCCCGCTCGCTGCCGGCCCGCCTCGCCGGACTCCGCGCCGACACCCTCGCCCTCGCCCAGCAGGAACTGCCCGCCGTCGTCGGACGGCTGCGCTCCGGCGAGCCCGTGCCCGTGCCGCCGACCTGGTCCCCGTCCCGGCGCACCGGCGACGAGGCGCAGCAGATCGCCGACGGCCTCGCCGCCGTCCGCCAGGCCGCCGTCGCCGCCATCGTCCACCAGGCGCAGGGCCGCGAGGGCACGAAGAAGGTCTTCCTCAACATCGCCCGCCGCACCCAGATCCTGATCCACCGGCAGATCAGCATGCTCGACGCGCTGGAGCGCGAGCACGAGGAACCCGAACTGCTGCGCGAGCTGTTCGCCGTCGACCACCTCGCCACCCGCATGCGGCGCAACGCCGAGAACCTGGTGATCCTCGGCGGCGCGCTGCCCGCCCGCCGCTGGCGCAACGCCGTTCCGGTCGTCAACGTGCTGCGCAGCGCCGTGTCGGAGACCGAGAACTACTCGCGCGTCGTCGTGCAGGGCGTGCCGCGCGCCTCCCTCAGCGGGCAGGCCGTCGCCGACGTCATCCACCTCGTCGCCGAACTGATCGAGAACGGCACCACCTTCTCGCCGCCTTACACCCAGGTGCAGGTCTCCGCGCAGGAGGTCCCGAAGGGGCTCGCGGTCGAGGTCGAGGACCGCGGCCTCGGCATGGGCGAGGAGGAGTACGAGCGGCTCAACGACTACCTCGCCAACCCGCCCGAGCTGGACGTCTCCGCGCTCGGCGACGACCTGCGGCTCGGCCTGTTCGTCGTCGCGCGCCTGGCCGCCCGGCACGAGATCCAGGTGACCCTGCGCCCCTCGCCGTACGGCGGCACCCGGGCCGTGGTGCTGGTACCGGCCGTGCTGCTGGAGAAGGCCGAGCAGCCGGCCGCGGTGCCCGGGCTGCCCTCCGGCGCACGCGTCACCCGCACGCCCGTGCCGGGGCCGCGTCCGGCGGCGACGGCGGACGATCTCGGCGTGCTGGACGGGGAGTTGGTGGACGACCTCGGCGTGCTGGAGGACGTGGCCCCGGGGCCCTCGATGCCCGCGGTTCCGGCCGTACCGGCGGTTCCCTCGATGCCGTCCATGCCATCCATGCCGTCCATGCCGTCCATGCCGTCCATGCCGTCCATGCCGTCCATGCCGTCCATGCCGTCCATGCCGTCCATGCCGACTGTGCCCCCGGCGTCCTCGATACCTCCGGGCGCTTCGGCGCCGCCGGTCGGCTCCGCGCCGTCGGCTGTTCCGGCGCCTCCCGCGCTTCCGGTGCGTCCGGTCGGCGGTGGCTCTGGGTCCGGGGCCGGCTCCGGCTCCAGCTCCGTCATCAGCGAGCTCCTCGCCCAGTACCCCGTGGACGACGACCGGGACGACGCGCAGGCCGCTCAGCCCGCCAACGGCGGCCTGACCGTGGGTGCCTCGATCCCTGGCCTGCCCGGCGCCGTCGTCGTCCCCCGGCCCGTGTACCCGCGCCCGTACGACGACATGGCCGAGAGCCACGCCGACGGCCTCGGTGGCGACGGCACCGGTGGGTCGAGCGGGACGGGTGGGGCGAGCGGGACAGGTGGGGCGAGCGACGCGCTCGAGTCCGACCTCGGCACCGTGTCCGCCGACCGGATCGCGCCCACCCACGAGCGCGCGGCCGACGCCCCGTTCGCCCACGACCCGGACGGCGAACTGCGCACCCCGCGCGTCCTGCCGCAGCGGGTCCGCAACGCCAGCCTCGCCGAGCAGTTGCGGGAGGCCAACGCGCCCGGCGGCGTGGCGGGCCCGACCGGCCCCGTCGCCCCCGCCCCGGCTCCCCGGTACGGCGGGAGCGACGACGGGAGCGTCTACAGCGACTTCGGGGACGCCGGGCGGGGCGACGGCTCCCGGGGCGATGGTCCCCAGGGCGGCGGCGCTCGCGGTTACGCCGACGAACCGTCCCCCCAGCGCTCCCGCGCCACCATGGCCGCCATCCAGCGCGGCACCCGGACCGCCCGCGCGTCCGACCCCGTGCCGGGCGCGCCGACCGCACCCGGCACGCCCACCACACCTGCCACGTCTGCCACGCCCATCGCGCCGACCGCACCCACCACACCCCCCGCACCGGCCGCGCCTCCCGCCGCTAAGGAAGCCAAGGAACAGCAGTGATGACGCAGCACACCGACACCCAGCGCGACCTCAACTGGCTGCTGGACCAGCTGGTGGCGCGGGTACCCGAGACCCGGCACGCCATCGTCCTCTCCGAGGACGGCCTGCTGGTCGGCCTGTCCCAGGGCCTGGACCGGGCCGACGCCGAGCACCTGTCCGCCGTCGCCTCCGGGCTGCAGAGCCTCGCCCGCGGCGCCGGCCACCGGTTCAACGGCGGACGCGTCCGGCAGACCGTGATCGAGATGGACCAGCTGTTCCTGTTCGTCACCACCGCCGGCCAGGGCGCCCGTCTGGCCGTGCTCACCAGCGAGCAGGTCGACGCCGGACTGATGGCCTACGAGATCAACATGCTGGTCAAGCAGGTCGGCCAGTACCTCACCGCCGCGCCGCGCAGCGACGCCGGCCAGGTCGGCGTGGGTGGCGGTGCGTGACCGCCGACGCCGACGAGGCCTGGTTCTTCGACAAGGACGCAGGCCACCTGGTCCGTCCTTACGCGATCACCAACGGGCGCACCGGCCCGGTCCGTGACGGCTTCGCGCTGATCACCCTCGTGGTCACCGCCGACCCCCGCACCGACACCAGCCGGCTCACCCCCGAACCGGCCGCGATCATCGACCTGTGCCGCGAACGGCCGCTGGCGGTGGCCGAGATCGCGGCCACGCTCGACCTGCCGGTGAGCGTGGTCAAGGTACTCCTCGACGACCTGGCCGAGGCCCGGCTGATCCTCACCCGCGCCCCGGTCCAGCTCGCCGAGGCGCCGGACATCTCCCTGATCCAGGCCGTGATCGAGGGGGTCCGCCGGCTCTGAACCGGCGGCGGCCCCCTCACCCAGCAACTCCCACTCCCCTACCAGGAGACCGAATTGACGACCCAGAGCCTCGTGCCGGGCGCGGTCAAGATCCTCGTCGCCGGCGGCTTCGGCGTCGGCAAGACCACCATGGTCGGCTCGGTCAGCGAGATCGAACCCCTGCAGACCGAGGAGCGGATGACCCGCGCCAGCATCGGGGTCGACAGCCTCGAAGGCGTCCAGGGCAAGTCCACCACCACGGTGGCCATGGACTTCGGCCGCATCACCGTCCGCGACGACCTGGTGCTCTACCTCTTCGGTACGCCCGGGCAGTTCCGCTTCTGGTTCATGTGGGACGACCTCGCCCTCGGCGCCCTCGGCGCGATCGTCCTCGCCGACACCCGCCGGCTCGAAACCAGCTTCGCCGCCGTCGACTTCTTCGAGCAGCGGGGCATCCCCTTCGCGATCGGCGTCAACTGCTTCCACGGCCGCCGCGACGCCACCCCGGAGGACGTCCGCCACGCCCTCGACCTCGGGCCCGAGGTGCCGGTCGTCCTCTGCGACGTACGGGAACGGGCCTCCAGCAAGGAGCTCCTGCTCGCCCTGCTCGACCGCGTCCACCGCAACGCCCTCGCCGGGCGGCGCTGAGGCGCAGGGGTACTGACGGGTGGAGGTACTGACGGGCGGAGGTACTGACGGGCGGGGTGGGGTGCGGTTTCAGGCGGAGGCGGGCGTCTCCAGGGCCGCGAGCGCACGGACCAGCGGTGCCAGCTCCGGTACCTCCGCCGCCCGGGCCAGCGTCGCCTCCAGGGCGGCGTCGTGCACCGGGCGGGCGGCGGCGAGCAGTTCCCGGCCCTCCGGCGTCAGCTCGGTGTAGATCCCGCGGCGGTCGTCCGGACAGAGGTAGCGGCTGAGCAGGCCGCGACCCTCCAGCCGCGCCACCAGCCGGGTGGTCGCGCTGCTGCTCAGCGCCGCCGCCCGGGCCAGCTGCTGCATCCGCATGTGCCAGCCGTCCTGGCGCGACAGCGCGTCCAGCACCGTGTACTCGACCACCGAGAGCCGGTGCTCCGCCTGGAGCGCCTTCTCCAGCGCCGTGTCGATCAGCCCGTGCAGCGCGGCGAGCGTGCGCCAGCCGCCGGCCCGGATCTCGGCGGCGTCGTCACGGATCCCCATGGCTCGACTCCCTCTTGCGCGGTTCGGTCCCTCGTCCGCTCAGTATGACAGCCGACGCCGGTTACCTGTTTCTGCAATTACCTGGCCTTATGTGTCGGGCGCGGGGCGCCCGGTGTGGGCGGCTCGGGGAATCAGGCCCGGGGATTCAGGCTCAGGGAATCAGGCCCGGGGAATCAGGCTCAGCGAACCATGCGTGGGCCTCCGGTGGGGTCCAGGCCGCCTGGCAGAGGGCCGTCGCCAGGGCCTCCGTGTAGTGCGCGGCGGCCAGCCAGGCGGTGGTGAACGTGCTGTGGTCGTCGGGGAGCACGCGGCCGAACACGTCGCGGCGGTGGTCGGTCGCGGCGGTGCGCAGCGCGTCGAGGAGGTCGGCGGCGGTGGTCAGGCCCGCCTCGCGCAGCCGGGCACCGTCGGCTGCGGTCGTGCTCGTGCCCGGGGTCAGGGCGCTCCGGCCGGAGGTGACGGTCTGCTCGATCCGACGGCCGAGCAGGTGCGCGGGCGGGTCCAGCGGGTGGGCGGACGGGTCGAGGGGAGGGGCCTGGACGCCCGGGGTCGCGGGGACGTCGGCGGCCTGGAGGCGTTCCAGGCCGAGGTTGACGCGGCCGGCCCGGTCGGCGGGGAGGGCGAGCGTCGGGGTGTCGGTCGGGCCGGCGTCCGGGGTGTCGGTGGACTCCTCGGCCGCAGCGGTGCCGATCGCGAGCAGCCGCAGTTCGGGACGGGCCGCGCGCTCCAGGCGGCCGATCACCCGCAGCCGCAGGCCGGGGGCGGCGGCGAGCAGGGCCAGGTTCGCGCGGTGGGCGAGCCCCGGGTGGTCGTGGGCGGCGCGCAGCGCGACCACCGGGCCGTCCTCGCCGCAGCGTGCCAGGAGGCGTGGTGCTCCCCCGGGCGTCTTCGCCGGGGCGTGCTCGGTGGGAGCGTCGCTCGTCGGGCCCAGCAGGGTGACGTCCAGGAACAGGAGGTCGCTCCCGGCCGGGCGCGTCTCGTACGGGACGGCCTGCGCCGCGAGCGCGCGCTCCACCTGGGCGGCCACCGGTTCGGCCCAGAGGCCGGCGGCGGGCTCCGCCGTCCACGCGGCGCCCGCGGCCCGGACGGCGCGCACGGCGGCGCCGGCCCCGAGCCGTCCGCTCGCCGATCTGGTGGCGCCCTGGACGGCCAGCCCGGCGCGTGTGAACTCGCGGTGGCTCAGCGAGGTGTCGCCCAGCCGGACCGCCCGGTTGCCCGCCCCGACGGCCTGTGCGGCCGCCGCGTCGGGGTCGGCGTACGGCAGCACCTCGGAGACGGTGCTGAGCCGGCCGCCCGCGTCCACCGCCCAGCTGAGCACGCCCGCGTGCGTGGCCGTCAGCACCGGCTCGGCGAACAGCCCGTGCAGCCGCAGCCCGCCCGCGTCGCCGTACGCCTGGCGGGCGGTGCCGCGCAGCTCCGCGACCGGGCCGCGGACGGGACCAGTAGCGGAACCGGTGACGGAACCGGCGGCGGGGCCGGCGGCCGGGTCCGCGGTGAGGCGGCGGGTGAGGGTGAGCAGCTCGCGCAGATCGGCGACGAGGTCCGCGAGGCGGTGGTCCGGCGCGCCGGAGCGGGCCGCTCGGATCCGCGTCGCCACGGTGACCGCCACCGCGGCCGGGCGGTACAGCCCCGCCGCGCGGGCACCGTGGGCCGCCCGCAGCAGCTCCGCCTGGGCGACGGCTCCCGCCCCGCTCACGCCCGCCGCCAGGACGGCGGCCGCGGCGTGGTGGAGGTGGCGGGCGGCGGCCTGCTCGGCGGGGGTGAGGACGTCGTCGTCCGCCGCCTGTTCGGTGGGAGCGGCGGGATCAGCGGGTTCGGTGGGTGAGGCGGGTTCGGACGGCCCGGACGGCCCGGACGGCCCGGACGGCCCGGACTGCTCGGGATCGTCCGTGGCGTCGGCCAGCGGGCACAGCGTGACCGCCGCCGCCCGGTGCACGCACGCCGGGGCGAGCAGGCAGCCGCAGTGCACGCCGGACGGGTCGGCGAGCACCCCGCCCGGGGCGTGCAGGACGAGCACCGTCTCCTCGTCCACCTCCACCCGCCACTCGTCGCCGGAGCTCGTCACCGGACGCTCCGCCAGCTTCGCCGCCGCGCCGTCCAGCCGCTTCTGCAACCGGGCGCTCAGCCCCGCCACCACCTCGGCGACCACCTCGGGCCGCACCCGCGGCCAACCGATCGACCCTGCCGTCATCGCACCTTCTCCCCCACCCAGCGGGCCAGTTCCAGCGGGCTCAGTGCCGCCACCGGCATGCCGGCCGCGACCAATTGGCCCGCGACCGCGGTCGAATACCGGGCCGCGCCCGTGTCGTCGAGCGCCGCGCAGCCGAGCACGTGCACGCCCGAGTCCACCAGCGCCCGGGTCTGCGCGAGCAGCGCGCCGACCGGGCCGCCCTCCTCGAAGTCGCTGATCACGGCGACCAGCGTGCGCGACGGCACCGTCACCAGCTGCCGCGCGTAGCGCAGGCCGGACGCGATGTCCGTGCCGCCGCCGATCCGCACCTCCAGCAGCAGGCCCAGCGGGTCCTCCACGCGCTCGGTCAGGTCGACGATCTCGGTGGAGAAGGCCACGAAGTGCGTGCTCAGCGACGGCACCCCGGCCAGGATCGAGGCGGTGAGCGCCGCCCAGACCGTCGACGCCTCCATCGAGCCGGAGACGTCCACCACGAGGATCAGCCGCCAGTCCGCCGACTTCCGCGCCCGCGTCCGGAACACCGGGCGCTCCGGCACGATCACGGTGCCGCCGTCCGGGGCGGGGCGGGCGGTGGCGAGGTTCGCGCGGATCGTGCGGTCGAGGTCCAGCCCGCCGCCCGGGCGACGGCTCGGGCGCGGCAGGCTGATGCCGGTCAGCGCCGGGCGCAGCCGGGTCGCCAGCTCGCGGGTGAGCTCCTCCACCAGGCGCCGCACCAGCGGGCGCAGCCCGGCCACCCGCGCCTCCGGCAGACCGCCCGCGTGCTCCAGGACGGTGCGCAGCAGCTCGACGGACGGGCGGGCGGCGCCCGGGTCGATCGCCTCCAGGGCGTCCGTACGGCCCTGGGCGACGGCCGCCGCCAGGACCTCCTCGCGGATCCCGGGCCCGAACAGCGCCGACAGCTCCTCGGCCCACTCGCGGACCCCCGGGTAGGGGGCCTCGCGGCCGCCCCGCCGGCCCCGGCCGTCCAGGCCGGGGCCGGAGCCCTCGCCCCGGCCGGTGCCGTACAACTCGTCGAGGGCGGTGGCGAGTCGGGCGGCGCGGGCGCCCCGGCCGGAGCCGCCGGGGCGACCGAGGAGCAGACGCCAGCGCTCGGCGGGGGCGAGGCCGTGGCCGGTCTCGGGGAGGGCGGGCAGGGGCTCCGGGGTGCGGGCGGGTGCGGTGGGCGGTGCCGGGAGCAGTCCGAGTTCGCCGAGCACGCCGCGGGCGGCGAGGTCGGCCCTGGCCCACGTCGCCAGGACGGCGGGCGGCACGGCGTCGGGCAGGTCGACGAGCCGCGTGCCGAGGCGCTCCTCGACCAGCGCCAGCAGCCGGTCGCGGGCGGCCGGGCTGAGCGTGTCGAAGCCTCCGCGCAGGGCGGGCAGACGGTCGAGGAAGGCCTCGTCGGGCAGGGAGACGACTCGTTCCAGGACGGGTTCGAGTGCCTCGGGCGCGGCTGCGAACAGCCCCTCGGCGGCCGACAACAGCCCGACCAGTGACCGGGCGAGGGCATGGCGTGCCTCCGGCACGGTCGCGCCGTCGACCCACGACGCGGCCCGGCCACCGAGCTCGGCGGCCGGGTCCTGCCCGAGCAGGACGCGGACGGCCCCGGCGGCACCACGCACCAACGGGCTCCCGCCGTCGGCGAGTTCGCGCAGCACGTACCCGAGCCGGACCCCGCCGTCGAGATCCGCCCGCCGCGCCAGCTCCACCAGGGCCCGAGCGTCCGCAGGATCGTCGGACCCGCTCAGACCCTCCAACTGCCGCACGGCAGCGGCGATCAGGAGGTCGCTGACGGCGGCCGGCGAGGCATGGAGGTGGGAGGGGGTGGCCGCCTCCGGGGCGGCGCCGTGCGGCAGCGGGGCGGCGCTTCCGGGGGACGGCGTGAAGGGGTGACGGTCCGACAGCGCAGAACCGCCCTGCGGCAGAAGGACGTCGGGGGCGCCGGTGGGATCGGTGGCGGGGGCGTCGGGAAGCGCCGCTCGGGGGTGGGCCTGGGTGGGGGCGGCCAGGGACGTGGTGTCCGGTGCAGGCCCGGAGCCGACGTGGGCGCCACCCGGCACGGGCACGCCGCACACGACGCCCGGGGCCGACTCCCCCGCCGGCTCCGACTGCGCGCCCGGCGCCGTGACGGTGACCGGGGGCGCAGTGCCCTGCGCGGCGCCGTCTGCCGGCTCCTGTTCGGGCGCGGGTGGGGTCAGGGTCACGGGGAAGTGGCCGGCGGACAGGCGGTCCAGGGTGGTGAGGGCGTCGAGGAGGTCGGGGAGGGTGCCGGCGGCGGGGAGGGTGGTGGCGAGTTGGGTGAGGCGGGTGCGGGTGAGGGCGGGGAGGTCGCAGGCCGCGGCGTCGGCGAGGCCCTGGATGACGTCGCGCGGGGTGGGGCCGTCGGCCTGCTGCTCGCGGCGGAGGCGGTCGCGCAGGGTGCCTTCGGCGGCCTGGGCGGGGGTGACGCCGCGGGTGCCGGCGACGGTGAGCATCGCGGCGGTGGCCGGGGTCCAGTGCAGGCGCCAGCGGGTGCCGAGGGTTTCGGTGCCGCCCGGGCCCGTCGAGTCGACCCGGTCGCCGTAGGGGACGCCGCAGGCGGAGAGGCGGTTCAGCAGGGTCTCGCGGCGGCGGTCGAGGGCGCTGCGCAGCGGGTCGAGGCGCAGTTCGCGCGGGCCCGGTTCGGCGGGGCCGGGCAGGCCGAGCGTCCCGGTGAGGGCTTCGACGGCGGGGCCGAGGCCGCTGCGGGGTGCTGCGGGGGTGGCGCGGCCGGTGCGGCTGCCGACGAGGACGCGTTCGAGGGCGCGGGCGACGGCCCGGCCGCGGCCGAGGGGTTCCCCCTGGGCGAGGACGGTCTGGACGGCTTCGACGAGTTCGCCGCGGCCGGGGGCGGCGAGGCCGCGAAGGCGGGCGAGGTCGCCGGTGAGGCGCACGATCTCGCGGGCGTCGGCGGGGCCGGAGGGGTGGTCCTGGGTGCGCAGGGCCTCGGTGATGCGGACGGCGGTGGTGGTGAGGGCGGCGGCGAGGCGGTCCGGGTCGCCGGCCGCGTCGAGGACGGTGTGCTGCCACTCGGGGTCGCGGATGCCGGCCGGGTAGCCGGAGCGGGCGTCCAGGAGCGGGTAGGTGTAGGGGATGAGGGAGACGACGTGGGCGGGCGCCTCCGCGCCCGGCGGTTCGTCGTCGGCGTGGGGCCCGTGGGCGTGCGGCCAGGCGGCGTACGACTGGTCGGCGTGCGTTTCGTCGGCGTGCGGCCCTTCGAGCAGCGCCGGTGCGTGGAAGGCGCCGATCACGGCGGCGACGCGCCGCCCGCCGGCCGAGGCGGCCGCGATCCGGGCGCGCATCCAGGCCTCGCGCCGGAGGTCGTACGGGTCGACGCCGGGGCCGGTCTCGGCGTCGCGGCGCATGGCCCAGCCGACCAGCAGCGCGGCCCGGCGGACCGCCTCCGGGGCGGAGCCGGGGGCGGCGGTCTCGACGAGGCGGTCCCAGAGGTCCTCGTCGCCCTCGCGGCCGGTGAGCCGCCGGCGCAGGGCGTCGGTGACGGACGGGCCGGCGGCCGGGCCGCCCGCGGACCGCTGCCCGGCGCCCCGGTGGGCGAGCGGCAGGTCGCAGGCGAGGGCCTCGACGCCGTTGCGCCGGGCCCAGCGCAGGGCGGCGAGCTCCGGGGAGAAGTCGGCGAACGGGTAGAAGGCCGGTCCGTCAGCGCTCTCGGTAGAAAGGTCGGCGGGGGCCGCCGCGAGGGCGACCGGGGCCTCGGTGGCCTCGTCCGCCAGGTGGCCGAGCCAGGGCTGGAACTCGGCGGGGAGTTCGACCAGCACCGCCTCGGGCCGGGCGGCGTCGAGCAGCGCGGGGACGACCGCGCTGAGGGACGGCGCGTGGTGGCGCACGCCGATCAGGTACGGCCCGGGCCGTTCGGTGCCGGCGGCGGCCAGGCGGGCCGCCGCCTCCTCGACGGCCTGCCGGGAGCCGTCGGACCCGGCGGCACCGGTCGGGATGTCGGGCATCACCGCGCTGCTCATGACCTCACGCCTCCAGGGCCGGGCGCAGGTCCCACAGGGTGCGCCAGGTGGCGGCGCCCTGTTCGGCGCGGCGCCGGACCGGGCCGTCCCAGTAGCCGAGCAGCCGGCCGGCGTCGGCCGGGTCGTCCTTGCGCACGACGCCGATCAGCTGGCCGGGCAGGCGGCCGAGCAGGTCGCCGCCGTCGGGCAGGTAGGCGGCGGTGACGCCGAGGGCGGTGGCGACCGAGACGGCCTCGGCGGTGCTCATCACCGTGGACGGGCGCTCGACGTCCCAGCCCTCGGTGGAGCGGCCGGTGCGCAGGTCCCGGAAGGCGGTGACCAGCGCTTCGAGGACGGTGTCGTCCACCGTGAACGGCGCGCCCGCGCGGGCGACGGCGGCGGTGGACTGGCGGCGGACCAGGTCGACCTCGGCGGCGAGGCTCGCGATCGGGCCCACCGTCTCGAAGTTGAACCGCCGCTTGAGGGCCGCGGACATCTCGCTGACGCCCTTGTCCCGCAGGTTGGCGGTGGCGATCAGGGTGAAGCCGGGGGCGGCGTGCAGCTGGGCGTCCGGGGTGCCCGCCAGCTCGGGGACGGCGACGCGCCGTTCGGAGAGCAGCGAGACCAGGGCGTCCTGCACCTCCGGCAGGCAGCGGGTGACCTCCTCGACCCGGGCGACGGCGCCGGCCGTCATCGCGGTGAGGACCGGGGACGGCACGAGGGCCTCCCGGCTGGGGCCCTTGGCGAGCAGGAGGGCGTAGTTCCAGCCGTACTTGAGCTGGTCCTCGGTGGTGCCGGCGGTGCCCTGGACGGTGAGCGCGCTGGTGCCGCACACGGCGGCGGCGAGCAGTTCGGAGAGCATCGACTTGGCGGTGCCGGGCTCGCCGACGAGCAGCAGGCCGCGCTCGCCGGCGAGGGTGACGACGCAGCGCTCGACCAGTGCCCGCTCGCCGACGAACTTCCGCTCGATGACGAGGCCCTTGCGGCCCGCCTTGAGCTTCTCGCCGTCGCTGCCGAGGACGAAGGTGACGACGGCGCGCGGGGTCAGCCGCCAGCCGGGCGGGCGCGGACCGGAATCGTGCGCGGCGAGGAACTCGAGTTCGGCGGCGTACTTCTCCTCGGGCGGCGTGATCTGCCGGGCGGGCGCGTCGGCCGGGGTCGTGCCGGTAGGGGTCGTGGTGGGGGCGGTCATCGGCGGACCTTCCTGCGCTTCGCGGTCTGGAGCTGTTCGTATCCGGGGGCGTCGCCGTCGACGGTCCGCTGCCAGGCGCGGGCGAACAGCTCCGGGACGGGCTGGTGCGGCAGCGCGGGACGGTGGGTGGCCAGCTCGTAGAAGTCGGCCTTCCAGGTCTCGGCGGGCAGGGCGGGCGCCTTGGCCTCCTGCCAGCCGCAGGGCAGGAAGAGCGTGCGTCCGGCGCGGGCCCGCTTGGCCTCCATGACGAGGCCGGTGGCGGCGAGTTCGGCGCGGGCGCGCTTGAGCCGGGCGGGCTTCCAGCCCGTCCAGCGGGCAGCGTTGCGGTCGGTGGGGTCGGGCAGGGCGAGGAGCTGGAGGTAGAGCGCGGCGGCGTCCTCGCCGAGGCCGTGGGTGCGGGCCGCCTCGGCGACGAGGGCGGGGACGGAGAACTGCGGGTTGTGCAGCCACCGCGCGTCGCCCTCGGCGGAGCCGGCCGGCTCCGTGGGGGCGGCCAGGTTCTCCGGTTCGCCGCCGAGGACGGCCGCGATGGCGGCGAGCTCGCTCGCGAGCCCGTAGCCCGCGCCCAGTCCCTCCAGCAGTTCGAGCACCTGGTCGTCGGCGCCGGTGAGCCCGGCGGGGCGCAGCAGGACCCGCTCCATGGTGCCGCCGCTGGGGGCGAGGACGAGGGCGGGGCCGCAGCGAACCAGTCCGTCGGGATCGGCGCCGCCCTCGGGGGGCAGGCCGTAGTGGGAGCGCAGGATCACGGCCAGCGACTGGCCCTTGGCGGTCTGGAAGAGGTTGAAGTCGAACAGGAGCTCCGGGTCCGCGAGGCGTTCACGCAGGGCGGTGGCGGTGCGCGGCAGCAGCGGGCGCAGCGGGCTGTCGGCGGGCAGGTGGTAGACGAGCCAGCGGAGGGCGTCGATGGCCCCGCGCAGCATTCCGAAGCCGGGGACGGCGGAGGCGTCGGCCGCGACCATCTGCTTCGACGACCCGTCGGGGGTGGTGGTGAGGCGGAAGGTGGTGGTGCGGCTCAGCCAGGGCGTCCGGTCGGGGTTGAGGACGGCCTCGACGTGGTCGACGTCGACGCCGGTGACGGTGGCCTGGGCGTCGTCGGGGAGGGTGACGAGCCGTCCGAAGTGCCGGATCCAGGCCTCGGCTCCGGCGGTGAGGTCGGGGCCGTCGCTCGGGAGGGTCTCGGGGTCGGCGGGCAGCAGCGCGGCCCAGACCTCGTCGAGTCCGGTGCGCTCGCGCCGGCGCAGCCAGTCACGGGCGGCGGTGGCCTCGGCGGCCTTGAGGCCGAAGTCCGGGAGCCGGTCGGCGGGCAGCACCGGGCCGTGCCACTGGAAGAGGGCGGGCGCCGCGGCGAGGACCAGGGAGGCCCGGGCCGTGCCGATGCCGGTGAGCTCGCCGAAGGCCGTGGCCCGCGCCCGGTCGGCGGGGACGGGCCCGTGCAGGGCGAGGACCCGCAGGAACGTGGCGATCCAGGCGGCGTCGAGCCGCTCCTCGGTGTTGCGCTCCGCGATGGTGGTGAAGTGGTCGACCGGACCGAACTCGCCGCTCGGGTCGTGGTCGACGGCCAGCCAGTACGCGTGGTCGCCGCGGGTGTTGCGGTGGCCGAGGATGACGACGGTGCGGTCGCCGTGGCGCAGCACCTGGCCCTGGCGGTGGGCGGTGGGCCGGCCGGTGGTGGTGCGCTCGGTGGGCTCGCTGAGGGCGATCTGGCGCACGGTGGCGCCGCGGTCGGCGAGCAGGCCCCGGGTGAGCTCGCCGAGCAGGAGCACGAGGGTGGAGCGGTGGGCGGGCTCGGTGAGCGGGGAGGCCGCGGCCTGGACCAGGAGGTGGAGTCGGCCGAGCAGGGGCAGCCACGCGTGGTGGATGTCGCCGCCCTTGAGGTCGACGGAGGCCGGGCTGCTCCAGCCCTCGGCGGTGGCCGGGGGCGGGTCGGCGAGGACGGCGGTGACGGTGCGCAGGTTGTTCAGCACCTTCCAGGTGCCGGGGGCGCCCCACGAGGAGCCGTAGCGGTCGACGTCGGGCACCCAGCCGCTGACGGCGGCCTGGAGTTCGGCGTCGCGGCCGTGGTCGGGCCGGTGCTCGGGGGGTGCGGCGGCGGTGGCGGTGGCGGCGGTGGGTCGAACCTCGGCCTCGGGCTGTTCGACGAACCGGCCGACGCCATTGAGGAGTTCGGCGGCGATCCGGGCGAGTCCGGTGACGCCGGCGAGCAGCCGCGGGTCGGTGATGCCGGGGAGGGCTGCGCCGACGGCCCGGACGGGCAGCCTGCGGCGGGCGCCCCGGCGGTGCGTGAGTTTGCGGCGCACGCCCTGGACGGTGAGCCAGCGCTGCTCGTTCTCGGGCACCGGTTCGACGTCGGCGGGCCAGGCGATGTCGATGAGCGCGGCGGCCTGCTCGGGGGTGACGGCGCGCAGCACCTGCGAGCCGGCCTCGTCGCGGGGGCGCAGCGCGTGCCAGTGGTCGAGCGGCGGGACGAGTCCGGTGCCGACGGCCTGGAGGTCGCCGGGGCGGCAGGGGCTGAGGTCGACGGTGCGGGCGTGGTCGGCGGTGGCGACGTCGGGGCCGAGGTCGGGCAGGGCGAGGGCGAGGTGGTCGCGGATCGACCTGGTGACGACCGGGCCCGTCGGGGCGCTCTCTCCCGGTGCGGCGGCCGTGCCCGGCAGGGTGAGCCGGCCGACGGGGACGATGTCCGGGTGGGCCCCGTTCAGGGGCATGACGATCGTGCGGCCGTCGGCGCTGACGGTGGTGACGGTGCGCCCGGTGTCGACGCGCACCCAGCTGCCCAGCACTGTGCCGTCGGTGCCGAAGGGCGTGTGCTCCAGGCCGGGCTGGAGCGGCAGCAGCCGCGTACGGTCGAGGTCGAGCGTGCCCGCGGCGGCCGAGGCGGCGATCACGGGCGGTTCGGCGGCGCGGCCGAGGGTGCCGGTCGCCGGGTCGAACTCGTGCAGCGCCCGGCCCGTCGGGCCGTGCCGCAGCGTCCAGTGGCCGGTGCCGTCGCCGAGGACGGGGTGCTCGGCGGGCATCCGGGTGTCGCCCGTGTGCAGCGGGCGCTCGCCGGTGGTCCGGCCGCCGCCGGGCAGCGGGAGGGACGGGGCTTCGGGGTGCCGGTCGCCGTAGTAGTACCGGGCGATGGTCTCGCCGCCGAGTTCGAAGGTCTCGGCCGGGCGGCCGGACCAGTAGGCCCGCTGCTTGCCCTTCTCGTGCCAGACGACGAGGAGTTCGCCGTCGACGAAGCGCAGCCGCGGGCGGCTCCATTGTTCGAGCTTGGGCAGGCGCAGGGTGTGTTCCAGCACGATGCCCTGCGGGCCGACGACGACGGCGCGGTCCAGGCGGGCGAGGATCAGGTGCGGCCAGGCGTCCTCGACGATCAGGCCCTGCAGGGTGCGGCCGCCGGGCGTCTTCCCCAGGTCGTCGTCCTGGCTGCCGACGGGATCGGAGGTGGTGCCGGGGGACTTGGGCGGGTCGGCGAGCTTGTCGAGCGCCTCCTCCAGGGCGGGCCAGCCGAGTTCGTCCAGGATGCCGGCGCCGAGCGCGCGGGCGAGCAGCCCGGCGACGTCGAGGGCCGCGATCCGCTCGGCGGCGGCGGGGGAGATCGACCGGAGCACCGAGCGGTACGGCGAGAGCGAGCGCACGAGGTCGGCGGCGCCGGCCAGGCCGCGGGCGGCCGCCACCTCGGCGGCGCGTTCGTCCGCCCACTCGGCGAACAGCTCGCGCAGCAGCGGCAGCGCGGGCAGCTTCTGCTGCACGGCCGTCTCCCACGCCGAGGGCGTCGCCGCGCGCAGCACGCCCCGGAAGCGGGGGTCGGCGGCGACGGCGGCCAGGTCGGGGCCGGTGGAGCCGCTGTGGCGGGCCCAGCCGGTGAGGTCGAGGCCGAGGCCGGCCGGCGGGTCGGCGACGGGCACGCCGTCGGCCAGCAGCCGCTCCAGCAGGTCGAGTTGGGTGGTGCTGCGGCGGATCCCGGTGAAGAGGTCGACCGGGGTGCCGTCGGCGCGCAGCCGCTCGGCCATCCGGCCTGCGAGCGCCACCGTGGCGGCGCAGGTGGGCCGGGAGCCCCAGCCGCGGCCGATGTGGTCCGTCCAGCGGCGGAGCCAGGCGGCGGGCGCGGTGTCCTCGGCGCCCTGCACGCCCTGCGCGCCCGGGGTGTGCTCGGGGCGCGGACCGGTGAGCAGGCCCTCGGCGCCCGTCTCGGCGAGCACGGCCAGCCAGGCGGCGTCGTGCGCGGAGGCGTCGGAGTTGCCGCCCGCGGTGGGCATCAGCTCCAGCAGGCGGACCCGCACCGCCTCGTCGCGCCTGCCGAGGGCGACGAGGGCGCCGTGCCAGGACTTCCAGAACGCGACGGGCGCCCGGTTGGCCGCCGGTGCCGCCAACAGCTCGGCGAGCAGGGACTGTTCGTGTTCCTCCCGGTCCAGTCCCGCGGCCTTGACGAGGGCGCGGGCGTCCTCGGCCACCCCCGCGTAGGGGGCCATGCCGGCGGCGGCGCGCTCGGTGCACAGCTGGCGGAAGCGCTGCCAGGCCGTCGCCGCGTCGAGCCGGGCGCCGAGCGACTTCACGTACTGCCGCAGGGACTTGACGGTGAGCGCACCGGCCAGGGCGAACTCCAGGAAGACGGCGCGCAGCCGCTCCTCGTCCACCTCCAGGCCGTGCGTGCGCTCGGCCTCGCGGGCCTTGCCGAACCAGCTCGCGGCGTAGGTCTGGTTGCCGACCCCGAGGAAGATCCGGCCGACCTCCTCGCAGAAGGTGGGCAGGAAGTGCGGCACGGCGCGGCCCAGGCGCGCGGCGAGCGCGTCGAAGCCGTCCTTGGCGGCGCCGGGCTTGGACTTGGCCTGGCGGGCCAGCCGCTCCAGCTCCTTGACCAGGGCCAGCGCGTGGTGCCCGTTGGCCGGGTCGTGGACCAGCGCCCACGCCGGGAAGCCGAGCGCCTCCTGGCGCACCTGGCCGACCTCGGCGGGCTCGGCCTGCGGCGCGAGGCCGAGGAAGTCGACGGCCAGGTCCTCGGCGGGGCCGAGCGCGCCGGGCACCAGCCGGACGATCCGGCGGCCGTCGAGCGCGGGGTGGGCGTAGGTGCGGGCGGTCAGCACGTCCGCGGCGCTGTCGGAGCGGCCGGCACCGGGCACGGTGCCGGCCGGGAGGACGGCGCCGGCGTCGAGCAGCCGCTCGTGCCGGCCGGTGTCCGGCAGGGCGCTCTGGCCGGTGCCGTCCGGGCCGGTGCCGTTGACGGTGATGCCGTTGGCGGTGGTGCCGTTCAGGCTGGTGGCGGTCATGCCGCTTCCTCCCCTTCGATCGTGCGGCCGGCGTACAGCGCGGCGGCCATCCGCATGCCCTCGGACCACGCCACCGGACCGACCTGCGCCAGCGGCAGCGCCCGGCCGTCCGGCCCCGCCCAGCTGAGCGGGCCCGTCTCGCACTCGTCGTAGTCGTAGTAGTCGCCGACCCACAGCCGGGCCTCGACCGTGCGGCCGTCCTCGACCACCGGCACGACGGCGCTGCCGCCGCGCACCCGGTAGCCGAGCCGGGCGCAGCGCCCGACGAGCTCGCGCAGCTCCTTGTAGCGCCCGCCCGCGTACGTGGTGACCTCGGTGCCCGCCGGCACCTCCGCCGGCCGGTGCCAGACCTCGCGGTAGAGCTGCTGGACCCGCTGCGAGACGCCGAGTTCGACGGCGAACTCGCGCAGGTCGTCGAGGTCCGCGAGGAGGACGGGGTGGGGTATCCGGATCTCGCCGTCGGCCAGGCGCACGGTGTCGCCGTCCAGGTCGACCAGCCCGAGCCCGCGCTCGGCGTCGGCGTCGCGCAGGAACCCGGCGACCTCGCCGTCGGCCCCGGTGACGACCAGGTCCCGCAGGACGCCGCGCCAGGCCTCGTCCGCCCACACCGCGGTGACCACGGCCGCGGGCACGGGCAGCGAGCGCACCATCCACCGCTCGACGTCCTCCAGGCAGCGCCGCTCGTGCGCCCCCAGCCACTCGGCGAGCTGCCTCAGCTGGGTGACCACCGGATCGTCGCCGAGCTTCGGCGGCACGGCCTTCAGTTGCCGCCCCGCCGCGTTCCGGCACAGCACCGTGCCGTCCCCGTCGAGCGCGACGCGGTACCCGCCCGCACTCGTCTCCACCCATGCCACGGCCGTTCTCCTCCCACCTGTCGGTCAGCGATGGGAGGAACGTAGCGAGGCCCACTGACAACGCGACGCCCAGGGTCCCGGCTCCACGACCTGCGGAAACCAAACCCATCGAACGAGTGAACGATCCGCTGCTACGCCCCGGGCTCCGCAGCCTCCCGGAGCCAGGCCCGCATCTGGCGCAGGCGCAGCCGCTTGGCGGGGGCGGTGGATTCGGCGTCGATCAGCTCGGTCATCTTGGCGACCGCCTCGGGGACCAGGTCCGCACGCTGAACGTCCCGGAGGAGGTGCCACTCGAGGACGCGCGGCGGCACCAAGTCCTCAAGGAGGCGCCACCAGAGGCGGACGGCAGCTTCCCGCTCGCCGATGGAGACGAGGTCGGACGCGAGGTCGACCATCTGACCGAGAGTCACCCTCGGGTCGGTGATGACCGTGTCGACCAGCCGGTCGACGTGTTTCCTGCCTTCGACGAGCACCAGAATCCTCAGCGCATCGAGCAACTCCTGACCGTCGACCTCCGGGGACTGCAATTGGCAGTGCGCCAATTCGACCATCAGGCCGTGATGCCGGTCCCCCTCCTTCAGCGCCAGCACGTGGAGAACCCCGGCACGCCAGCCCGGGTCCCTGCCCGCGAGCCCCTTCGCCTCACGTTCCAGGACGGCGAGCGCATCCACCGCGGAGACCTCATAGAGGACGTCCACGGCGCGCCCGGAGAGTTCCGGGCCGAGACGGGGTGTCCGCAGGGCTCGCTCCGCGAATTCCCGCGCCGCACGCTGAACGCCGCCGTTCAAGAGCTCCTCCGCGCACGGCACCAGATCGAACGGATCGATCCGCTCTCCTCCTCCGAATCGGTCGGTGATCTCCGCCATGCCCGCCGGGCCGAGAGCGGCCAGCAGCACGGCGATGATCCGGGAAGCGCTGGCGTTCCGCTGCTGCGCCCCGGCGGCATGCGTGCGGGCCCAGTCCAGCGCGACCGAACTCGCTCCCAGTTTCGCCGCGGACGGCAGCAGGCCGCTGCCATCACCCTCGGGCTCCATCCGTTCGAAGGCTTGCAGCAGCAGGTCTGCGCCTTCGTGGCCCGGGGCCTTGGCCCACAGTTCGGCGGCTTGTTGGAGTTGCTCGCCGTCCAAGAGGTCCGAATCCAGCAGTCCTTGGGCAATCCTGGCGGCTGCCGAGCCCTCCCCGAGCTTTTCGAGCGCCAAGGCCACCGATATCGCGCCACCACCGCGGGCACCCGGGTACCGGAGGGCCAGTTCGGCGATCTCCCCGGCGGCGCCGGGGTCGGCACTGAGCCACGCCTCGGCCGCCATTCGCCGGTCACTGGCATCGGCGACCGGGGTGCTCAGCACATCACGGGCGTATCCTGCCGCCTCGGAGGCAATCCCGAGGGTCTCCAGCGTTTGCGCCTTGACGGCCGTCGCCCAGAGATGGTCCCACCTTCCTTCCCAGGCATGTGCATGTTGGATCACCGCTTTCTGAGCACCTGAACTGATGGTCCGGGCGATCCGGGCAGCTCGCGGAAGCAGTCCGTACGTGTCGGGCAGAACAGACCGGAGCAGCTCTTCGAGTTCGATGACCGGCAGGCTCCTGGTGAGCGCGCCGACCGCCTCGAGCCGATAGAAGAGTCCCAGAGCGGTCCCGGTCGCCACGGCTCGCAAGCGCTCGACCACCATCGGATCATCGCCGAACGCGGCGAGCCCTCGCATGGCCTCGACCGTCTCGCTGGAGTCATTCCGCGCGCAGTCCATCAAGCGGTCCGCCAACGCCATCCGGAGCCCCGGGCCGATCGTCACCCCTTCCGCGATCAGCGAAGCGGCCAGGGTGAGGGACTCGATCTCCACCTCGCCCAGCAGGTGCCCGACGATCAGGTCGCCGTCGCAGCCCTCCCGCTCCGACCACAGGCGGAATGTGAACAGGGCGAGCGTCTTGCCCGCGCCGCCGGTTGCGCGGGCGACCCAGGCCTTCAGATCGGGGAAGTCCGGGGGAATCTCCGCGGCGTAGGAGCGGGCGGCGAGGAACTCCGCGAACGACTGGTGCAGGAAGCGGAGGTCGTCCCCGTGGGCGACCAGCAGGCCCGAGTCCAGGAGCACGGCCCGCAGTTCCCGGTCGGACGGGTCGGCACGGCCCTTCAGCCACTCCCGGGCGGCGGCCGTCAGCAGGCCGCCCTGTTCGATCCGGTAGCGGCCGAGGGTCTCCAGCAGGTCCTCCAGCCATGGCGCCCCACCCTCCCGGCGGCGGAGCAGGTACTCCAGGAAGCGCCGGTAGAGGCTCAACCGGTTGCTGGGCAGGGCCCGCAGCGGCTCCAGCGTGGCGCTGATCGCCGCGATGGTGGCGAGCAGGGGGTTGCGGACGAGTTCGCTGAGCCGCCCGTCCGCGATCTCCTCCAGGAAGCGGGCGACGGACGCGGCCGCAGCCTCGGCGTTCTCGCCCTGGGCGGTGAACCACTGGTGGGCGAAGGTGCGCAGTTCGGCCTCGTCAAAAGGCTCCATGCGGTAGCCCTCGAAGCCGGCGGCCCGCAAGGGTGCGAGTTCGGTCTCCGGCAGCGGCCGGGAGGTGACGAGGAAGCGGTAGGCGCTGTCGGCCCGGGCGTGCTGGGCGACGGCCCGAATGATTCCGGCCCGTTCCTGCCGGTCCGTCACTTCATCGAGGCCGTCCACCATCACGAGCCAGCGGGCTCCGTGGACACGGCCTGCGAAAAGGCCCGGTTCAGGGTCGACGAGCAGGCTGTGGCCCATGCAGGCGAGGGCGGCCCCGCACAGGGCGGCGCTCCACGAGCCCTCCTCTCCGACCAGGTCGCGGGCGGCGATGCGCAGCGGGACGAGCGGTTCGGCGGTCGGGGCGGCGTCGATGGACTCCTCGCGCAGCCAGATCCGGGCGAGCAGCCAGGTGAGGTGGTGGGCGAGCGTGGACTTGCCCGCCCCGGGCTCGCCGGTGACCAGCAGATGGGTGTGCCGGTCGAGGAGGTCCGAGGCGGGCAGCACGGCGTCCCACTCCGGTGACTTGGTGCCGCTCCTCTCCTGCGCCGCCGGGCCGCCGCGCGCCTCCGGGCCGCCGTCGGCCGGCTCGCGGACGGTCTGGGCGCGGACGTGCTGGCGCACGTAGATCGCCGACAGTGGCGGTTCGACGACATCGAGGAGGTCGTAGGGCAGCCGGTCGACCACGGCGGCCTGGGCGCCGAGCAGATTGCCCAGCACGGCCCCAGCGGCGGGCAAGCGGTCCCAGGAGGCGAGCCGGGGAGCGTCGGCGGCGCGTTGGGCGGCGGTCGCCCGGTCGAGGGCCAGCTTGGCGCGCTTCCAGAGCGGAGTGACCTCTCCGGGGTCGCGGCCGAGCGCCGTGGCGAGCAGTTGCACGGTCGCGAGCGGATAGAACTTGGCGGCGTTGTGCACGCCGTAGACCAGGTTCTTGTCGAAGAGCCCGGCCTGCACGAACGCGTTGGGCGTGCGGTAGCCCTTCTCGGCGAGGGCCTGCCGGAACCAAGCCGCGAGCGGTTCCAGCTCCCGGTACCGCACCTGCTCGCCCTTCGACGGACGCCCCCCAGGCATCGCATCCCCGCCCAACTTCTCACGCCCGACCGGTGTTTCCCCCGGTTTCCGGAGCCTAGTGGGAAACTCCCGCCGGTCGACAGTCTGGGTTTCGGCCGCCCGGCACCGGGCCCGGCGGCGATGACCAGAGGAGGTCCGGCGTGTTGTCGACCGACTTGCTGACGAACCCGATGGTTCTGCCGATCCTGGCGGTGTCGGGAGTCGCTTCCGTGCTCCGGGCATGGATCTCCCACCGGACGACGATCCGGCTGGCTACCGAGCGGACGCGGCGGGTGGCGTTGGCGCTCGGCAAGGGGCAGAGGAGGTCTGCGGAGGTGTTGCTTGCCTGCGCGGAGTTGGAAGGAGTAATTGGAGACGGCACCCCCGGAGAAGCCGCGGCGGCCCGTCAGCGGGTGCGCGGGCGGGGGACGATGACCGGGGCGCCGTCGGCCGGGGCGGGGAGGACGTCGGTGTCGACGTCGTACAGGGCACGCACGAGGTCCGGGTCGACCACCTCGCGGGGCGGGCCGCTGGCGACGACGGCGCCGTCGCGCAGGGCGACGAGCAGGTCGGCGTAGCGGGCCGCCGCCGCGAGGTCGTGCAGGACCATGACGACGGTGCGCCCGTCGGAGGCGACCTCGCGGACGAGTTCCAGCACCTCGACGGCGTGGCCGAGGTCGAGGGCGCTGGTCGGCTCGTCGAGCAGGACGACGGGGGCGTCCTGGGCCAGCACCATGGCGAGCCAGCAGCGCTGGCGCTGGCCGCCGGAGAGGCGGTCGAGGCGGCGGTCGGCGAGCGACTCGACGCCGGTGGCGCGCAGGGCGTGGGCGGTGCGCCGCTCGTCCTCGGCGGACCACTGGCGGAACAGGCCCTGGTGCGGATGGCGGCCGTAGCGCACCAGGCCGGCCACGGTGACCGCCTCGGGCGCCTGCGGGCTCTGCGGGAGCAGCGCGACGCGGTGCGCCGCCCGGCGCGGGCGCAGCCGCCACACGTCCTCGCCGCCGACCAGGACCCGCCCGGCGTCGGGCCGATGCAGCCGGGCGACGGCCCGCAGCAGCGTGGACTTGCCGCAGCCGTTGGGGCCGACGACGGCGACGACCCGGCCGGCCGGCACGGCGAGGTCGACGCCGTCGAGCACGGGGCGCCCGGGGCCGTAGCCGGCGGTGAGGCCCTGGACGGTCAACTCCACGGTGTCTCCAGATGGTTGATAGGCGTGCGGTTCAGGAGGCGGTCAGGGCCTTGGTGATGTCCTCGATGACGACGCCGGCCGCGAGCGGGCCGCCGCGGGTGGACCAGACCGAACCGTCCACCGTGACGGCGTGGTTGTTCTTCACGGCGCCCAACTCCCGGTAGGCGGGCTTGGACTGGACGTCCTTGAGGGCGGACTTGCCGTCGTCGGTGAGGGTGGAGAGGAACAGCCAGTCGCCGTCGATCTCGTCGAGCTTCTCCAGGCTGAGCGCCGGGCCGTGCGCGTTGCCGTCCTTGTCCTGGGACTTGGGGCGGGTGAGGCCCATGTCGAGGGCGACGCCGCTCGCGAACTGCTTCTTCTCCATCCAGCTGGGCCCGGTGGGGTTCCATCGGACGATCGAGACGGCCGCGCCCTTGCCGGGGCCGAGGCCCTCGCCCGCCTGCTTGGCCTTGGCGTCGTAGTCGCCGATGACCTTGTTGGCCTGGTCGAGCTTGTTGACGGCGTTTCCGATGCCGCGCAGGGCGAGCTTCCAGTCGTCGGTGGGCGCCATGGTGACGAGCGTGGCCGGGGTGATCTCGCGCAGTTGCTTGAGCACCTGCTCGTCCTGCATGTCGCCGGCCAGGATGAGGTCGGGCTTGGCGGCGATCACCTTGTCCATGACCGGCTGGAGCAGGTTGCCGACCACCGGGACGCCCTCGACCTTGCCCTTGAGGTAGGCGGGCGGCGCGTCCAGGCCCTGGCCGTTGGTGATGCCGACCGGCTGCACGCCGAGGGCGAGCACCGCGTCGAGGTCCTCCTGGGTGAGGGTGACGATCCGCTGGGGGGCGGCGGGGACCTCGACGGCCTTGCCCGTGGCGTCCTTGACGGTCCGCTTGTCTCCGGACGACTGCGGCGCGTCGGCCGCCTTGGCAGAGGAGCCCGACGAGCCCGACGAACCGCACCCGGCGAGGAGGAGGGCGGCCGCCCCGGTGACGGCCAGCACCCGGGCCGCGCGGTGGCGGGCGGGACGGAGCGGGCTCTGGGCGTACGGCATGGGTGCCTCCGGGCAGCGGTGGTACGGGAGTTCGGCGGGCTCCGCCGGATCGGCGCGACGGGGGCGCCAGGACGGACCGCTTTCGACGTTAGGTTAGCCTTACCTTATGACATTGTCGCAAGTGGGCGTCCACGAAGCACCCCGGACCGGCCCGCGCAGCTCCCCCGCATCCCCCGAGCCCTCCGGGCCCGCCGGGGCGCCGGCGCGCGAGGGCCACCGCCGGACCTGGCCGGTCGCCGCCGGGGTGCTCGCGGCGCTGCTGGCGCTCGCCGCCCTCTCGCTGTCCGTCGGCGCGGGCGAGGTCGGCCCGGGGCGCGTGCTCGCCTACCTGCTGGACCGTGACGGCGCCCGCGCGGACGGCCGACTCGCCCTCGTCGTCGGCGATCTGCGCCTGCCGCGCACGCTCGCCGCGCTGCTGGTCGGCGCCGCCCTCGGGGTCGCGGGCGCGCAGCTGCAGTCCGTCACGCGCAACCCGCTCGCCGAGACCGGCCTGCTCGGCGTCAACGCGGGCGCGTCCCTCGGGGTCGTGCTCGGCATCGCCGTGCTCGGCGTCCAGAGCTCGTACGGCTACCTCGCGTTCGCGTTCGGCGGGGCCCTGGTGTCCGGCGTGCTGGTGCTGCTGATCGCGGGCGCCCGGGGCGGCGGTTCGCCGATGCGGCTGGTCCTCGGCGGATCGGCGGTCGGCGCGACCTTCGGCGGTCTCACCGGCGTCCTGATCGTCAACTCGCCGGAGGCCTACGACCGTTACCGCGTGTGGGTGCTCGGCTCGCTGGCCGGGACGGAGGGCTGGTCGACGCTCGGCCGGATCGCTCCGGTGCTCGCCCTCGGCTTCGCGGTCGCCGCGCTCGCCACCCGCCCGCTCACCGCGCTCGCCCTCGGCGACGACCTCGCCCGCGGCCTCGGCCACCGGCCCGGCGCCACCCGGGCGGCGGTCGCGCTCGCCGTCACGCTGCTCACCGCCTCGGCGGTCGCGCTCGCCGGTCCGGTCTCCTTCCTCGGCCTCCTCGCCGGGTTCCTGGCCCGCGCCACCGCCGGGCCGAAGGTCGGCCAACTGGCCATGCTCGCAGGCTTGTTCGGCGCCGCCGTGCTGACCGGCGCGGACGTCCTCGCCCGCGTGGCGGCCCGGCCGTTCGAGGCGCCCGTGTCGGTGATCGTCGCCCTGATCGGCGCGCCGGCCCTGATCGCCATCGTCCGCTCGCGCCGCACGGCCGCGCTCGCCGTCACCGAGACCGCCACGACCTCCCCACCCGGCCGGGAACTGCCGCCCGGGAAACCGGATTTGGTCCTGCGTCGCGGCGCATGGTCGCTGTTCCTCCCCCGTCGCGCGCTGCTCGCCGCGCTCGGGCTCGGCGCCGCCCTGCTCGCCGCCGTCGTCGTCTCCGCGCACGCCGGACAGGGCGGATTCGGCCTCGGCCGGACGTTCCAGGCCGTGTTCGGATACGGCGACCGGCTCGACGTCCTGCTCGTGCAGCGCTTCCGGCTCGGCCGGATCGTCGCCGGGCTCGCCGCCGGGGCCGCCCTCGGCCTGGCCGGCTGCCTCACCCAGACCCTCGCCCGCAACCGCCTCGCCACCCCCGAACTGCTCGGCGTCAACGACGGCGCCACGGCCGCCGTGCTCGTCAGCGCGACCGTCTCCGGCACCTTCGGCGCCTGGTGGGCCGGACCGCTCGGCGCCCTCGCCGCCGTCCTCGCCGTCACCCTCGTCTCCGGCGGGCTCGGCGCGCGCGGCTACCGGGTCCTGGTCGTCGGCCTCGCGATGTCGGCGCTCGCCTCGGCCGTCGTCCAGGTCGCGCTCGCCCGCCGCTCGCTCAACTCGGCGGGCTCGCTGTACGTGTGGACCTCCGGCAGCCTCAACGGGCGCGACTACGACGTCGCCGCGCCCGTCCTCGCCGGGCTCGCGGTCCTGGTGCCGGTCGCGCTCGCGGTGGCCCGGCGCCTGGCCGTACTGCGCTTCGACGACGACGTCGCCGCCTCGCTCGGGGTCGAGCCGGGGCGCGTCCGGCTGGTGTGCCTGCTGCTGGCCGTCGCGCTGGCCGGCCTCGCGGTCGGGGTGTGCGGGCCGGTCGGCTTCGTCGCCCTCGTCGCGCCGGTGCTGGCCGGACGGCTCGCGGGGCCGGCCCGGGTCCCGGTGGTGGGCTCGGCGCTCGCGGGCGCCCTGCTCGTCGTGCTCGCGGACACGCTCGGGCGGGTGCTGATCGGCGGTGTGGAGATCCCGGTCGGCATCGTCACGACGGTGCTCGGCGGGCCGTTCCTGCTCTGGGTGCTGCTCGGGCGCAGGGGCGGCGCGGTGTGACGGCGAGCACGGTGCGGGAGCGAGCGCCGCGTGAAAGCAAGCGCGGCGTGACGACTGATTCGCTTGAACGAAAGGGAAGTTGGACCATGGAGCAGCAGACGGGCCCGCGCATCGAGCCCGATCCGGACGATCCGGCCTACCGGCAGGTGACGTTCACGTACGACGGCCCGGACTGCGACGGCGTGCTCGCGCTCGTCCACACCGTCACGGACCGGGACCGGCACGCCGGCGACCTCACCCCGCACCTCATGAAGCCGACGGGGAGAGGGCGTTGGGAGATCACCTACCGCCTGCGGGCCGACCATCGCGCGTCCTACCAGGTGTACCCGTTCCACGGCGCGCCCCCCGGCACCGCGCGCGCCGACTGGATGCGCGTCCTCGACGACGCCCGGCCCGACCCGCACGGCGGCCCCCTGCTCCCCGCCCGGGACGGCCGGCGGCCCGCCACCGTCCTCAGCCTCCCCGAGGCGCCCGCCCAGCCGTACGCGGCCCGGCGCGACGGCGTGCCGCGCGGGCGGACGACGGCCCGTGCGCTCGACGGGCGCCGGGTGGACGTCCACCTCCCGGCCGGCTGGAGCGCCGACGGGCCCGCCGCGCCGTACGCGGTGGCGGTGCTGCTCGACGGCGAGATGTGGGGCGAGGTGCTGTCCGTCGGCGACACCCTCGACAACCTGGCGGCCGACGGCGCCCTCCCCCCGACGGTCGCGCTGCTCGTGCACACCATGGGCCCCGAGCGCGCGGCCGACCTCAGCTGCAACCCGGCCTTCGTCGACTTCCTCGCCGACCGGCTCCTCCCCTGGGCCGCCCGCGAGTTCGGCGCCACCACGGACCCGGCGGCCACCGTCGTCGCCGGCCAGAGCGCGGGCGGCCTCACCGCCGCCTTCGCCGCCTACCGGCGCCCGGAGCGCTTCGGCAACGCGCTCGCCCAGTCCGGCTCGTTCTGGTGGCCGGACGAGACCGAGTTCGACGCCGGCAGCGAGTGGCTCACCCGCCGCTTCGCCACCGAGGAGCGCCGCGCGGCGCGCTTCTACGTCGAGGTGGGGCTCCAGGAGTGGCTGCTCCTCGCCCAGAGCCGCCACCTGCGCGACGTCCTCACGGCGCGCGGCTACGACCTCGAATACCGCGAGTTCAACGGCGGGCACGACTACGCCTGTTGGCGTGGCGGCCTCGCCGACGGGCTCGCGCACCTGCTGCGCGACCGCCGCCGACCCGGGCCCCTCACCCCTCCGGGGGACCGCCCTCCGCGGGCCCCAGCCCCGTGCGGGCCAGCCAGCGGGCGGGGGAGGTGAGCTCGCGGCGGGTCGGCACCAGGGAGCGGTCCGTCCAGATCCGGTTCACCGTCTCCGTCCCGCCCGCCTCGACCAGCGTGCGCACGAACCGCACCGCCTTCTCGTGGGTGTCCGACTCGGCGCGCACGCCCGGCAGGCGGGACAGCAGCCGGGCGGCCCGGGCCGTCTTCCGCTCCCCCGCCTGGTCCCGGGCCAGCAGCCGGCGCGTCGCCCAGCGCGCGTGCCCCTCCCACAGCGCGCCGAGGACCGGGTCGTCCTCCCGCGTGCCGCCGGAGGTCCGGTGGAGCAGCAGCGCCTCGACCGCGTCCGCGCCCGGCCGGGGGCCGCCCGCGCGGATCTGGGCCTGGTGGGTCAGCAGGTGCGCCAGCACCGCGCGCAGCGGGGCCCGCTGCGGCGCGCCCGCCAGCAGCGCCGGGGCCAGCAGGAGCACCCACCGGCCCTCCTCGTCCTGCACCACCCGACCGGACGGCACGCAGCTGATCCTGCGGTCGGAGTCCGCCGAGGCTGGCCCCTTGCGCAGCGCCGCCTCGGCCTTCTCGCGCTTCGCCGGGTCCGCGACGGCCGCCAGCGCCTCGCCCGCGAGGACGGTCTCGCAGACCCGGCGCACGTAGGCCTCGCGGCGCTGCGCGAACGCGTCCGGGTCCACCAGCGCGAGGCGCACCCCGGGGCCGAGGTCGAGGCCCGTGGTCTCCTCGACGGGACCGGCCAGTTCCCCGGTCAGGGCGCGGGCCGCCTCCGCCAGGGCGTCCCACGCACCGCCCGCCTGCTGTTCGACGACGATCTCGATCTCGATCACGAAGCGGAACTGTACGTCGCCTGGAAAACTCTTCCCACTCGGTGCGCCGGACCGGCCGGAAACCGGCGTCCGGGAAGCGGTCCCCGGAGCGTCATGAGGGCGGCCCGGCACCGTGCTAGCGTCCCGGTGGCGGCGCACCGGCGCGCCCGCCCCGGACGAGACGTGCGCCGTACCCGGCCCGACAAGACGACGCACCGGAGGAGGCGTCATGCCCGACTTCACCCGGGCCGTCCCGGTGCCGCGGCCGCTGGACGTGCGGTGGATCCACGGCTCGCCGTCGGCCAAGCACGACACCGGGCCGGAGATCCAGGTCCACGCGTACGACGAGCACACGGTCGTACTGCGGCAGAACAAGGCCGTCCACTACGAGGCGCCGTTCCTGTACCTCCTGTTCGGGGCCGAGCGGGCGGTGCTGCTCGACACCGGGGCGACCGCCGACGCCGCGCACTTCCCGCTGCGCGCGGTGGTCGACGAACAGATCGGGGCGTGGCTCGCCCGCCACCCGCGGGCCGGGTACGGACTGCTCGTGCTGCACACCCACCCGCACGGCGACCACGTCGCGGGCGACGGCCAGTTCGCCGACCGCCCCGGCACGACCGTGGTCGCCGCCGACCCGGCCGTCGCATGGCCCTTCTTCGGCTTCGACACCGACCCGGACGCCGTGGCCCTCGTCGACCTGGGCGGCGGCCGGGTGCTGGAGTGCCTCGCCACCCCGGGCCACCACCCGGCGGCGGTCACGTACTACGACCCCTGGACGGGCGTCCTCCTCACCGGCGACACCGTCTACCCCGGGCGGCTCTACATCGACGACTGGCCCGCGTTCACGCGCAGCATCGACCGCCTGATCGCCCTCGCCGACCGCCGCCCGGTCACCCACGTGCTCGGCTGCCACATCGAGATGACCACCACCCCGGGCGTGGACTACCCGATCCGCACCACCTACCAGCCCGACGAACCCCCGCTCCAGCTCACGGTCGAGGACCTCCACGACATCCGCACAGCCCTCACATCGTCGGGCGGCACCCCGACCCGCCACGCCCTCCCGAACCTGATCCTCTGGCCGAGCGAATAGTCAGTCCCGGTAGGGGACCAGCCCGGACAGGTCGAGCTCGAAGCCGAACGGCTCGGGGACGCGGATCGACTCGCCGAACTTCCGCTCGGTCCTCGTGTGGTAGCGGTCGTGGTTCGGCTCCGAGAACAGCGTCACCGTCTGCTGCCGGGGGTCGACGATCAGGTAGAGCGGGAAGCCCATGCGCGGATAGTCGCGGACCTTGCCCGTCCAGTCGTTCTCCGGATTCGACGGCGAGACGATCTCGACGGCGATCAGGGCCAGCTCGGCGGGGATGTCGTGCTCGACGAGGTCGGTGACCTCGTCCGGCACGTAGGTGAGGTCGGGGTTCCGGACGGACCCGGCCTCGGGCGAGGCCAGGTCGCTGTTCCCGGTCGGGAAGTAGCCGGGCGGGCAGTGCGCCTCGAACTGGCGCTGGACGACTGCCAGGTTGCGCTGGTGGATCGAGGACGGCGGCGCCTGCATCACGATGATGTCGCCGGAAAGCTCCACCTTGTAGCCCTCCGGGAGGCTCCGGCGGTCCTCTTCCAGGAGGCGGTAGCGCTCAGGGTTCATGCGGTCACCATACGGAAGGCGGGGCAGGTCACGGGGTCGCACTGGCTGGTGCCTTGCCCGGGAATCGCATGGCGAGCGGGGTGGCGGCGGCGATCGGGAGGGCGGTGGCGAGGAGGGCGATGCGGTAGGGGGTGGGGTTGTCGCCGTCGGCCAGGAGGGCGACGAGGGCGGCGGTCGTCGCGATGCCCAGGGCTCCGCCGAGGGTGCGGACGATCGTGAACAGGGCCATCGCCCGGCCCGTCGCGGGCGGCGGGACGTCGGCGAAGCCGGCGATCTGCAGGGTGAGCACGGCGGTGCCCAGGACCAGGCCCACGGCGAACATCAACGCCCTTACCGCCCACGGGTCTTCGGTGAACGCCAGCGCGGCCAGGACCGCCGCCGCCAGCAGCAGGGCGGGCACGGCCAGGCGGCGCGGGCCGAGGCGGGGCAGGAGGCGGTCCACCGCCTGGGAGGCGGCCATCAGGCCCACCGCCTCGGGGAAGACGCTCAGGCCCGCGTCCAGCGCCGAGGCACCGAGGGCCACTTGGTAGAGCAGCGGGAGGACGAACAGCGCGCCCATCAGCCCGGCCGACGTCAGCAGCGCGAGCCGGGCGGCGGCGCCGAAGGTGCGGTCGGCGAGCAGCCGCAGGTCCACCAGTGGTTCGGCGGACCGGAGTTGGTGACGCACGGCGGCCACGAGGAGCGCCGTCCCGGTCACCCCGCTCACCAGCACCTCCGGCGACGACCAGCCCTGCGCCGGGCCGAAGCCGAGCGCGTACGTGAGCAGGCCGAGGCCCGGGGTGGCGAGCAGGAAGCCGGTGGTGTCGAAGCGTCCGGCCGGTGGCTCCTCCCCCGCCCGCAGGCCGACGAGTCCGACGGCCACGGTGGCCGCGCCGATCGGCACGTTCACGAGGAACAGCCAGTGCCAGGAGAGGTGTTCGGTGAGGAACCCGCCGAGCGGCGGGCCGAGGGCGGGCATCAGTGCCGTCGGCACGATCAGCACCTTGCCGAGGCCCGCCCGCTCGTGCGGGGCGAAGGCCCGGAACAGCAGCGTCATCCCGACCGGCGTCAGCAGGCCGCCCGCGACGCCCTGGACGGCCCGGGCGGCGGCCAGTGCGCCCAGCCCGGACGCGGCGGCGCACAGCGCGGAGGCGAGCGTGAACGCGGCCAGCGCCCCGAGGAACACCCGCTTCACCCCGTACCGGTCGCCGAGCCAGCCGGCCACGGGCAGGCCGGCGGCGAGGCCGACGAGGAACGCGGTCTCGACCGCGTTGGCCGCCTCGACCGGCCGGCCGAAGTCCCCCGCGATCGTGTACAGCGCGGGGTTGACGATCGTCGAGTCCAGGCCGCTCATGCACATCGCGGCCGTGTAGGCGACGACCACCGCGGCCCGGCCGGCCGGGAGGGGCCGGGCCTCGGCGGGTGCGGTCACAGGTCGGTCCAGTGCGCGGAGATCCAGTCCAGGGCGGCGGTGCGGGCGCACGGGCCGTGGGCGACGTCCCAGCCGGCCGGGACGGCGGCGAAGGCGGGCCAGAGGGAGTGCTGGCCCTGGCCGTTGACAAGGGCGAGGAAGTCGCCGTCGGCGTCGAAGGGGTTGGCGGGTGCGTCACTCATGGGTGGCGTTCTCCAGGTGGTCGGCGATCACGCGGGCGATGTGCGCGATGGGCGCGGGCAGGGTCATGTCCTTGTGCGAGCAGGCGACGTCGGTGTCGGCGATCCGGCCGGACACGTACGGCGTCCACAGCTCGGGCACGAGCGTCTCGTCGATGGTGTCGACGGTCGCGCGGAAGAACAGCACGTCGCCGTCGAAGCGCCGGTGGTCGTAGCCGCGCACGAGGTGGTTGGTGTTGAGGTAGATCCGGTTCAGGGCCTCGACGGTGGCGTCGCCGAGCCCGGCGAGCGGGCTGCCCTCGCGGCGCAACAGCGCGGTGACGGACGCGAGTTCGAGCGGCCGGCCGGCGAGGTCGGCCGGGCCGAAGCCGCCCATGGTGAGCAGCGCCTCCAGCGCCTCGGCCTGGTCGGGGACGGGCAGCTCGCGGAAGCCCTCGGCCGGGTAGGCGTCCAGGATGGCGAGCAGCTCGACGGCGTGGCCCAGCTCCTGGAGCCGGACGGCGACGGCGTGCGCGATGATGCCGCCGGTGGACCAGCCGAGCAGCCGGTACGGGCCGTCGGGCTGCACCTCGCGCAGCCGGTCCGCGTAGTGCGCCGCCAGCTCCTCCAGGCTCCGCGGCAGCGGCTCCTTCGCGGTGGCGGCGCCGACGCCCTGCGCCTGGAGGCCGTAGATCGGCACGTCGGCGGGCAGGTGGCGGATCAGCCCGGTGTAGCACCAGCTCAGGCCGCCCGCCGGATGGATCGCGAACAGCGGGGCCTGCCGTCCGGGTGCGGCGGGCCGCAGCGGGAGCAGGACGTCGAGCGCGTCGGCGTCCTCGTCCCCGGCGGCCAGGGCTGTGTCCAGGGCGGCGACCGTCGGGGCGCGGAACAGGGTGCCGATGCCCACGTCGACGCCGAGGACGTCGCGGATCCGGCCGGCGAGGCGGACGACCAGCAGCGAGTGGCCGCCGAGGGCGAAGAAGTCGTCCTCGACGCCGACCGCGGGGGCGCCCAGGACCTCGGCGAACAGTTCGCACAGCTGCTGCTCGCGCGGAGTGCGCGGCGGACGGCCGGCGCCGGCGGCGGGCGCCTCGGGGGCGGGCAGCGCGCGGCGGTCCAGCTTGCCGTTGGCAGTGAGCGGGAGGCGGTCGAGGAGCACGACCGCGGACGGCACCATGTGGGCGGGCAGTCCGGCGGCGGCGTGGGCGCGGAGCTCGTCCGGCGTGGCCGTGGCGACGGCGTAGCCGACGAGCCGCTTGTCGCCGGGTGCGTCCTCCCGGACGACCACGGCGGCGTCGGCGACGCCCGGGTGGGCGGCCAGGACGGCCTCGATCTCGCCGGGTTCGATCCGGAAGCCGCGGATCTTCACCTGCTGGTCGGCCCGCCCGAGGTACTCCAGTTCCCCGTCGGCGCGGCGGCGGGCGAGGTCGCCGGAGCGGTACATCCGGGTGCCGCGCTCGCCGAACAGCTCGGCGTACGGGTCGGCGACGAAGCGCCCGGCGCTCAGCGCGGGACGGCCGAGGTAGCCGCGGGCGAGGCCGGCCCCGGCGACGTACATCTCGCCGGTGACGCCGGGCGGCACGGGCTGGAGGTGCTCGTCGAGGACGTAGACGCGCAGGTCGGGGATGTTGACGCCGATGGTGCTGCCGGTTCCGGCGGCGGCGCTCGCCCGGTCGAGGGCGCGGTGGGTGACGTGCACGGTGGTCTCGGTGATGCCGTACATGTTGACCAGGACGGGCGCGTCCTCGGGGTGCCGCGCGTACCAGTCGTCGAGGCGGCCGGGTTCGAGCGCCTCGCCACCGAACACGACGTAGCGCAGGGCGAGTTCGCGCCCGGGGTGGTCCCGGTCGGCGGCGCTGAGCTGGTAGAACGCGGACGGGGTCTGGTTGAGGACGGTGACGCGCTCGCGGGCGAGCAGGTCGAGGAAGGCCGCCGGGTCGCGGCTGACCAGGTGCGGGACGACGACCAGCCGGCCGCCGTGCAGCAGGGCGCCCCACAGCTCCCAGACGGAGAAGTCGAAGGCGTAGGAGTGGAAGAGCGTCCAGACGTCCTCGGGACCGAAGCCGAACCAGTGGTCGGTGGCGCCGAACAGCCGGACGACGTTGTGGTGGGTGACGGGCACGCCCTTGGGCCGGCCGGTGGAGCCGGACGTGTAGATGACGTAGGCGGTGTCGTCGGCCCGCAGTGGACGGGTGCGTTCGTCCTGGGCGAGCGGGACGGCGGGGAACGCCTCTTCTTCGTCGTCGACGAGGAGTCGGGGCACGTCGTTGCCGGGCAGTCGGGGTGCGGTGGCGCGATCGGTGAGGAGGGCGGCGGGGGCGGCGTCGGCCAGCATGTAGGCGAGGCGGTCGGCCGGGTAGTCGGGGTCGAGCGGCAGGTAGGCCGCGCCGGACTTGGTCACCGCGAGGAGGGCGACGACGAGTTCGAGCGAGCGGGGCAGGGCGAGCGCGACGATCGTACCGGGACCGATGCCGCGCGCGGCGAGGGCGCGGGCCAAGCGGTCGGCGCGGGCGCCGAGTTCGGCGTAGTCGAGCCGATCGTCCCCGTAACCGACGGCCACGGCCCCGGGATTGGCCTTTGCGGCCGCCTCGAAGAGCTCGGGCAGCGTCGCGCCGGGCACGCCAGGGCCAGGCAGCCCAGGACCGGGCACCGAGGGGACGGGCGTGCCGTTCCAGTCGACGAGTGCGCGCCGGCGCTCCTCCTCGCCGAGCAACGGGAGTCGGCCGATGGCGGTGTCGGGGTCGGCCGCGGCAGCGGTCAGGAGCCGGGCGAGCCGGGTGGCCAGGGCCTCGGCGGTGGACGCGTCGAACAGGTCGGTGCGGTACTCCAGGAAGCCGCCGATGCCGCCGCCGGGGAGCTCGCCCGCGTTGAGGGTGAGGTCGAACTTGGCGGTGCCGGTGGGCACGGCGGCCATGCGGGCGGTGAGGCCCCCGGCCAGCGCGAAGTCCTCGTCCGGGCGGCTCTGCCAGGCCAGCATCACCTGGAAGAGCGGGTGCCGGGCCAGCGACCGGGGCGGGTTGAGTTCCTCGACGAGCCGGTCGAACGGCAGGTCGGCGTGCTCGTGCGCGGCCAGGACGGTGCCGCGGACGCGCCCGAGCAGCTCACGGAAGCCCGGGGCGCCCGAGGTGTCCGTGCGCAGGACCACCGAGTTGACGAAGTAGCCGACCAGCGCGGCGGTCTCCGGCTCGTCGCGGCCCGCCACCGGGGTGCCGACCGGGATGTCGGTGCCGCAGCCGTGCCGGGTGAGCAGGGCGGCGAGACCCGCCTGGACGGCCATGAAGACCGTGGCGCCGGTGGCCCGGGCGAGCGCCGCGAGGGCGGCGTGGGCCTCGGCGCCGAGCGCGAACGGCACGGTGGCGCCGTCGTGTCCGGCGACGGCCGGGCGCGGGCGGTCGGTGGGGAGTTCGAGCTGGTCGGGCAGGCCGTCGAGCGCGGTCCGCCAGTGGTCGAGCTGCCGGGCGGCGAGCGGGGTCGGCGCCTCGGGCGTACCGAGGAGCTGCCGCTGGCGGGCGGCGTGGTCGGCGAACTGGACGGTGAGTTCGCCGAATTCGGGATCGGACCCGGCTGCCCGGGCGCGGTAGGCCGTGGCGAGGTCGCGGGCCAGCGGGGTGGTGGACGCGCCGTCGCCGGCGATGTGATGGAGCAGGAGGAGGAGCGTGTGCTCCTGCCCGCCGTCCCTGAACAGGCTTGCCCGCAGCGGCGGTTCGGCCGTCAGGTCGAAGGCGTGGCGGACCGCCCCGGCAAGGCTGTCGCCATGGTGCAGCGCAACGGGCATGGCCGGCAGAACCCGCTGGTACGGCGTCCCGTCGGGCTCCTCGCCGTAGACCGTGCGGAGGATCTCGTGCCGGGCCGCGAGGTCGGCGACGGCGAGCGCGAGCCCGTCCCGGTCGAGCGGACCGGTGAGGGTGAGCGCGAGCGGGATGTTGTAGGTGGGGCTGGGGCCTTCGAGCCGGTGCAGGAACCAGAGTCCGCGCTGGGCGGGCGACAGCGGCATGCGCTCGGCGCGCGGGACGGGCACGAGGGCGGGGCGCGGCTCGGGGGCGGGGCGCGGCTCGGGGGCGGAACGCTCGCGCAGCAGGGTGGCGAGCCCGGCCGGGGTGGGGTGGCGGAAGACGTCGGCGAACCCGACGGTGGCGCCCAGGGTCTCGCGGACGCGCGCGGCGAGGCGGCCCGCGAGCAGGGAGTGGCCGCCGAGGTCGAAGAAGGACGCGTCCCGGCCGGGCGTCTCGGCGAGGGCGAGGACGTCGGCGAAGAGGCCGCACAGGACCTCCTCCTGCGGGGTGGCCGCGGGCTCCGATCCGCCCGCGGTGGCGACGGGTTCGGGCAGGGCGCGGTGGTCGAGCTTGTCGTGGGCGGTGCGCGGCAGGTCGTCGAGGACGAGGACGGCGGCCGGCACCATGTGCGCGGGCAGGCGGGCGGCGAGTCCGGCCCGCAGCGCGGCCGGCGAGGGCGTCGCACCGGGCGCGGGGACCGCGTAGCCGAGCAGCCGCTTGCCCTGCGGGCCCGGTCGCGCGATCACCACGGCCCGCTCGACGTCGGGGAGTTGCGCCAGGACGGCGGCGATCTCGCCGGGCTCGACGCGGAAGCCGCGGATCTTCACCTGGTCGTCGGCGCGGCCGAGGAACTCCAGCGTCCCGTCGGGGCGGCGCCGGGCGAGGTCCCCGGTGCGGTACATCCGGGAGCCGGGCGGGCCGTACGGGTCGGCGACGAAGCGCTCGGCGGTGAGGTCCGGGCGGCCGAGGTACCCGCGCGCCAAACAGGCTCCGGCGATGTGGAGTTCGCCGGTGGCGCCGTCGGGCACCGGGTGCAGGGAACCGTCCAGGACGTAGGCCCGGGAGCCGCGCACCACCCGGCCGACGGGAGTGCCGTCGGGGCCCGGGGTCCACGCGTAGGCGTCGACGGTGGTCTCGGTCGGACCGTACAGGTCGACGGGGCACACGCCGGGGACCGCGGTGAGGCGCTGCCACAGCGCGGGCGGGGTGGCCTCGCCGCCGACGGCGATGACGGCCGGGCGGTGCCGGCCGTCGTCCAGGAGGCCTTCGGCGAGCAGGACTTCGAGGTAGGACGGGGTGACGTCCAGGTAGTCGACGCGCTCGCGGTCGACGTGGGCGACGAGGGCGGCCGGGTCGCGGAAGGTGGCGTCGTCGAGGAGGTGCAGCTCGTGACCGTGGACCATCCACAGCAGTGGGTCCCACGAGGCGTCGAAGGCGAAGGAGGCGCTGTGGGCGACGCGCAGACGGGTGCGGCCGGTGCGCCGGACGGCCGGGGCGATGTGGTCCTCGCCGTGTCCGGCGTGGAGGTTGGCCAGCGCGGCGTGGGTGACGACGACGCCCTTGGGCCGGCCGGTGGAACCCGAGGTGTGCAGGATGTAGGCGGGGTCGGCGAGTTGGGGCGCCGGAAGGGCGGTGACCGGCGGTTCGGGGAGCGGCGGTTCGGGAAGCGGCCCGTCGAGGACGATCGTGGGCACGTGGCCCGGCAGGTCGAGCCCGGCGAGGGCGGCGGCGGTACCGACGGCGCAGGCCGGGCGGGCGTCGGCCAGGACGGCGGCGAGGCGCTGCCGGGGGTGGGCGAGGTCGAGCGACACGCAGGCACCGCCGGCCTTGAGCACGGCGAGCATCGCGACCACGGTGTCGGCGCTGCGGGGCAGGGCCAGGGCGACGGGTGCCCCCGCGCGGACGCCGAGCGCGGCGAGGCGGTGGGCGAGGCGCGTCGACTCCTCGTCCAACTCCTGGAAGGTGAGCGCGACTTCGCCGCAGCGGACGGCAGCGGCGGCCGGGGTCCGGACGGCCTGCTCGGCGAACAGCTCGGGCAGCGTCCGGTCGGCCGGCGGCTCGTCGCGGCCGGTGGTGGCGCGGCGGAGGGCGTCGGCGTCGAGCAGGTCGATGCGGGCGATCGGCGTGCCGGGGGCGGCGAGGAGCAGGCGGGCGAGGCCGTCGAGGTAGCGCAGCAGGCCGTCCCGGTGGGCGGCGAGCGCGTCGGCGTCGTAGCGGACGGGGTCGGCCTCCAGGACCAGCCGCAGGGCGCCGTCGGGGCCGGGCGAGACGGCGAGCGCGAGGTCGTCGACCGGGCCGGCGGCGAGGTTGCGCACGGTGCCGGGCAGGCCGGCGAGGTCGAGGTCGCCCTCGAAGGCCTTGATGTTGACCACCGGGCCGAACAGCGCGCGGCGGTCCCCGGTCAGGGCGAGGTCGCTGCGCAGGTCCTCCAGGGGATAGCGCTGGTGGCGGCGGACGGCGCGCAGTTCGCGGACCACCCGGCGCAGGAGCCCGTCCGCGGTGTCGGCGGGGTGGACGGCGACGCGCAGCGGGAGGACGTTGGCGGTGGCGACGGGGGTGCGCAGGGCGGCGGGGCCGCGCCGGTTGGCGAGCGGGAGGCCGAGGACGACGTCCTCGGTGGCGGCCAGGCGGTGCAGGTAGCCGGCGGTGGCGGCGAGGACGAGTTCGGCCCAGGTGGCGCGGGCGGCGGTGGCGGCGCGCTCCAAGCGGTCGCGGGTGCCGGCAGGGAGGTCGGCGGCGAGGCGCAGGGGCGGGGTGGTGGTGGCGGCGGAGGTGGCGTTGGCGTTCCCGTCGGGATCGGCGGTGCGGCCGGGGAGCGTGGCGGGTGCGGCAGTGTCGGTAGCGGCGTCGGCGGCGGCGCTGCCAGTGTCCGCGAGGCGGGCGGTCCAGAAGCCGCGGTCGGCGGCGTACTCGTCGGAGTGGCGGTAGGCCTGCTCCTCGGAGACGAGTTCGGCGAGCGGGGCGAACGGGCTCTCGGCGGGACGGGTGCCGCCGGCGCCTGCCGTGTACAGCTCCGCGACGCGCTCGCCCAGGAGGGCCAACGCATAGGCGTCGACGGCGAGATGGTGGATCCGCCGGTACCACAGGTGCCGGTCGGCGGCGAGGCGGATCAGGGCGTGGGTGAACAGCGGGCCGGCGGTGAGGTCGGCCGGGCGGGCGAGGTCGGCGCGCATCCAGGCGTCGGCCTCGGCGTCTGGGTCGGCGGCGGCGCTCACATCGAGGCGGTGCAGCGGCCAGGGGCGGCCGGGGCGCAGCCGCTGGCGCGGCGTGCCGTCCGGGCCGGTGACGACGACGGCGCTCAACGCCTCGGCCTCGCCGACCGCCCGCCGGAGGCTGCGTTCGAACAGGGTCTCGTCGAGCGGGCCGGTGATCTCGACGGCGTCACCGGTGTTGTACGCCGGGCTGCCGGGGTCGAGCGACTGGGCGAACCAGATGGCCGCCTGGGAGGCGAGCAGCGGGAGGTCGGCGACCACTCCTCGGAGGGAGGCGGCTGGGTCGGACGCGGCCTGGTGGCGGGGCATGGTACGAAGAGCTCCTCGGGGTCCGGTCGGGTCCGGTCGGGTCCGGCAGGCGGAACGGGAAGGCGGAACGGGAAGGCGGCTCGGCAAGGGGAACGGCAGGGGGAACAGCAAGGGACGAGCGACTTAGGTTAGCCTAACCTAATGTCATACGATCTGGTCAACGGCCTGCTGGAGCGCGGGCCCTGACCGATCGGAGACACCCGCCGTGCCGCTCACCACGACCAAGCAGGCCGTCCGCGAGCACGTCCACGCTCGACGCGCGGACCTGCTCGCGCTCAGCCACCGCATCCACGCCCACCCCGAGACCGCGTTCGCGGAACACCGGGCGGCGGCCTGGTGCGCCGAACTGCTGGACGCCCACGGGTACGCGGTCACCGCACCGGCGGGCGGCCTCGACACCGCGTTCACCGCGACCCTCGGCAGCGGGCCGACGACCGTCGCGCTCGTCTGCGAGTACGACGCACTGCCCGGGCTCGGCCACGCCTGCGGACACAACCTGATCGCCGCCGCCAGCGTCGGGGCGGCGCTCGGACTCGCCCCGCACGCGGACCGGCTCGGGCTGACGGTGCGCGTGATCGGCGCACCGGCGGAGGAACGCGGAGCCGGGAAGGCCCTGCTGCTCGACGCGGGCGTGTTCGACGGGGTGGACGCCGCGATGATGGTGCATCCGTGCCCGGTGGAGGTCGCGGACTTCCGGTCGTTCGCGCTCGGCACCCTGTCCGTCCGCTACACCGGGCGCACCGCCCACCCGAGCCTCAACCCGCACGAGGGCCGCAACGCCGCCGACGCGCTGACCGTCGCCCAGGTCGCCCTCGGACTGCTGCGCCAGCACCTCCCGCCGCAGTGGCGCGTCCACGGCATCACGACGGCCGCCGGGACGGCGCCCAACCTCGTCCCGGACAGCGCGAGCGCCGAGTACGAGCTGCGGGCGACGGCAGCCGAGGACCTGACGGAGTTGCGCGAGCGCGTCGAGTCCTGCTTCCGCGCCGGGGCGCTCGCGACCGGTTGCGAGGTGGCGCTGACGCGGCCCGAGCCGGACTACCTCGACATGCGCGGCGACGCCGGGCTGCTCGCCCTGTGGCGGGCGAACGCGGCGGCGCTGGGGCGCCCTGAACCGGTCGAGAGCGGACCGTTCGCCTGCACCGACATGGGCAACGTGTCGCACGCGGTGCCGGCGATCCACCCGGTCCTGGACATCACCGGCGGCACGTGCGCCCCGCACGAACCCGCCTTCGCGCAGGCGGCGGTGTCGACGGAAGGCGACCGCGCCGTGCTCGACGGCGCGGTCGCCATGGCGTGGACGGCGGCGGACTTCGCGGCGGGCCGGGCGGCGGTGGCGGAGGGCTGACGGGGGACCGGGGGCGGGTAACAGATGACAACTTTCAGATAACAGATTTTGAAATCTGTTATCTGAAAGTTGTTCGCTGTCTTCTGTCGCCCGTCAGCCGTCAGCCGTCAGCGAGCACGATCGCCGCACCCGTCCGCAGCGGCCAGAAGTACGCCCACGTCGGCAGCCCCGTCTGAAGCACCCGGTCGTCCGGGCCCAGCCGGTACGCCGCCTGGAGCTCGCGCACCCGGCGGTCCGCCTCCCCGTGCGTCAGCCGGGCGGCCGACGGGTGGGAGCCCGGGCCGGGGGCGACGCACAACGGGTGCTGCGGCGTCAGTGCCCTGGGCGGGTCGGTGGCGAGCCCGCCGCCGACCGCCAGGTCGTCCTCCTCCAGCACCAGCAGCGGAGTCGCCGCGGCCGGGACGCCAGTGTCTCCCGGCTCCCCCAAGTGCCCAAGCTCTCCCGGCTCCCCGAGCTCCCCCGGCTCCGGGACCAGGAACGCCGCCCCCGACTTGGCCACCGCCAACAGCGCGGTCAGCTGGTCCACCGGTCTCAGCCGGCCCAGCCCGACGACCGTGCCCGGCCGGGCACCCCGGGCGGCCAGGGCGCGCGCCAGCCTGTTGGCCGCCGCGTTCAGCTCCCCGTACGTCATCACCGCCCCGCCCGCGAGCACCAGCGCGGGTGCGGCGGGCGTCCGGGCGGCCTGCGCCTCGACCGGGCCGATCACGGTGGTCGGCGGGTGCTCAGCCGCCCGCTCCGGCCGCGCGCCACCGATCACGGTGACCGCCACCGCAGGCGCGACGGCGGGTGCGACGGCGCGCGCCCCAGCCGGCGCAACCACGGTCAGCGCAACCACGGTCAGCGCAGCCACGGCCGTCACGCCGCCGCGCCCAGCAGCGCGGCCCAGGCCCCGACCTCCGGGCGCTCGGCCAGCCGCACGAACGCGACGTCCGCGCCCTCGGCCCGCCAGCGCTCGGCGAGCGACATCAGCCGCACCGAGTCCAGCCCCCAGTCCGCCAGGTCCTCGTCCAGCGGGATGTCCGCCGGGTCCTCGCCGAGCAGGTCGGCGACCTCGGCCCGGATCCGCTCCACGGTGAAGGCCATGGCGCTCACTTCCCTTCCAGCATGCTCAGGACGGCGTCGGTGGTGGTGACCTGCCCGCAGCGGCCGGCCACCCAGGCGAGCGCGGCGCGGTGCTCGTCCGGCCCGAAGTCGGCGACGGCGTCGGCCACCACGAAGGCCGGCAGGTCGCGCATCCACGCGTCGCAGGCCGTGGCCTGGACGCCGATGTGGGCGTAGACGCCGGTGATCACCAGCTGGTCCCGGCCCTGTTCGCGCAGCAGGCCCGCCAGCTCGGTGCGGACGAAGGCGCTGTACTTCCACTTGGTCAGGACGGTGTCCCCGGGGGCCGGTGCCACGGCGTCGGCGATCGCCACCGCGTGCGGGTCGTCCGGGATCCCGGGGCCCCAGAAGTCCTGCTGGAGACCGCGTTCGATCGCACTCTGCCCGCCGGGCTGGGCCGAGTACACGACCGGGATTCCCCGGGCGCGGGCCGCCTCGGCCAACCGCCGGACGTTGCCGAAGAGTTCGGGCACCGGGGCGGCGGACGTGTCGAAGGCGGAGAGGTAGTGGTTCTGCAGGTCGTGCACCAGGAGGACGGCGCGCGACGGGTCGACCGTCCAGGCCACCCGGTTGGCGGGCAGCTCGGCGGCGCCGGGCATGGGGTACGAGGGGATGCGGGGCAGGCCCACGGCGTCACTACTTTCGGTTCGGGCCGACGTTCGGCCCGACGTTCGAGCCAATATTCAGGGCGGCGTTCGGGCCGGCGTTCGGGCCGGCGGCCGTACGGAGGGAGGCGGCGATGGCGGCTCGCAGGTCCTTCTTGCTCACCTTGCCGATGCCGGTGGCGGGGAAGGCGTCGACGAACTCGACCCGGTCCGGCACCTTGTAGTCGGCGAGCCCGCGCCCGCGCACGAATCGCTTCAACTCGACGGCCTTCGGCGGGTGTTCGCGTTCGGCCCGCCGCAAGACGACGTACGCGCAGGTGCGTTCGCCGAGGTAGGGGTCGGGCATCGACACCACGGCCGCGTCGTGCACGGCCGGGTGGGCGAGCAGGTGGTTCTCGATCTCCTCGGCGGCCACCTTCTCGCCGCCTCGGTTGATCTGGTCCTTGGCGCGGCCCTCGACCACGAGATGGCCGGTGGAGGTGCGCCGGACGAGGTCCCCGGTGCGGTAGAAGCCGTCCGCCGTGAAGGAGTCGGCGTTGTGTCCGGGTGCCTTCCAGTAGCCGCGGATCGTGTACGGGCCGCGGGTGAGCAGGTGGCCGGTGGTCCCGTCCGGCACGTCCCGGTCGTGGTCGTCGACGACCCGGACCTCGTCGTCCGGGGAGATCGGGCGGCCCTGGGTCGTGGCGATGACGTCGTCGGGGTCGTCCAGGCGGGTGTAGTTGACGAGCCCCTCGGCCATGCCGAACACCTGCTGGAGCGTGCAGCCGAGGAGCGGGCCGACCCGGCGGGCGGCCTCCTCGCTGAACTTGGCGCCGCCGACCAGCAGGACCTCCAGACTCTCGAAGCCGCACGCGCCGCGCTCGGCGGCGTCCAGCCACAGCAGGGCGAGCGGCGGTACCAGGCCGGTGATCGTCACGCCCTCGCGCCCGATCAGCGGGAACGCCGTTTCGGGGCCCGGCCGCGGGCAGAGCACCACCCGGCCGCCCGCGTACAGCGTGCCGAGCGAACCGGGCGAGCTGAGTGGGAAGTTGTGCGCGACGGGCAGGGCACACAGGTAGACGCTGTCCTGGTCCAGCGCGCACAGCTCGACGGAGCCGCGCAGGGAGTAGATGTAGTCGTCGTGGGTGCGCGGGATCAGTTTCGGTACGCCGGTGCTGCCGCCGGAGAGCTGGAGGAACGCGACCTCCCCGGGCTGCGGCTCGCCGAACTCCCCTCCGAGGGGCATGTCGCAGGGCAGCACATCGCAGGGCACGTCGGCCAGCCGCACGTGCCCCCCGGGGTCCTCCCCCGCCACCAGCACCAGCCGCAGCCTGGGACTCTCCGCCTGTACCCGGTCCGCCAGTTCGCGGTAGTCGAAGCCCCCGTCGACGTCCGGGATCACGTACGCGACCGCGCCCGTGAAGGAGCAGAAGTGCCCGATCTCGGTGTACCGGTGGGCGGGCAGCGCGAAGACCGGCAGCGCGCCGATCCGGAACAGCCCGAAGACCACCTCGAAGAACTCGGCGACATTGGGCAGTTGGACCACGACGCGATCCCCGCGCCGGATCCCCCGGGCCAGCAGTCCGGCGGCCATCCGGTCGGCCCGGCGGTCGAGTTCGGCGTACGTCCAGCGCCGTCCCTCCCCCGCCGGATCGACGATCGCGACGCGCTCGCCGTGCGCGGCGGCGCGTTCGCGCAGCATCCGGCCGAAGGTCTCGCCGCGCCAGTGCCCGGCGGCCCGGTAGCGCTCGGTGAACTCGGCCGGATACGGGGTGAATCCGGCCAGCACCTCGTCCATGGGCGTCACCTCGCTCGGAGCCGTCGCCTCCTCCGACCCCGTCGCCTCGTCCAGCCCCGTCGCCTCTTCCGACCCCATCGCCTCCTCCGACCCCATCGCCTCGTCCAGCCGACTCATCGCGGCACCCCCGCCGCGTCCAGGAAGGTGCGGAACTTGGCCTCGGTCTCGGCGAGTTCGGCCTCCGGCCGGGACTGCGCGACGACGCCCGCGCCCGCGAAGACGCGCAGGGTGCGCTCGTGCGCCTCGGCGCAGCGGATGGTGACCACCCACTCGCCGTCGCCGTCCGCGTCGCCCCAGCCGACCATGCCGGCGTACAGGCCGCGGTCGAACGGTTCGGTCTCGCCGATGACTCTGCGGGCGACGGGGGTCGGGGTGCCGCACACCGCCGGGGTGGGGTGCAGCGCGGCGGCCAGTTCCAGCGCGGAGGCGGCCGGGTCGGCCAGTTCGCCGGTGATCGTCGTCGCGAGGTGCCACATGGCGGCCGTCCGCACGAGGGTCGGCCGCGCCGGGATGTCGAGGGTGCGGCAGTACGGTGCCAGCGCGGTGCGGATGGCGTCGACCACGACGGCGTGTTCGTGCAGGTCCTTGGGCGATTCCAGGAGGGCGGCCGCCCGGCGAACGTCCTCGCCGAGGTCGGCGCTGCGCGGCACCGAGCCGGCCAGCGGGTTGGCGAGGACGGCCGTTCCCCGGCGCGAGAGCAGGAGTTCGGGGCTGGCGCCGATCAGCGTACGGCCGCCGCCGGCGGGGACGGCGAAGGTGTACCCGCCCGGGTCGCGGCGGGCGAGGCGCTGGAGGACGGCGGGCAGGTCGAGCGGGGCGCCGGAGGTCAGTTCGAGCGTGCGGGCCAGGACGACCTTGCTCAACTCCCCTGCGCGCAGCCGTTCGACGGCCGCCGCGACGCCGGCGCCGTACCCGGCTGGCTCGGGTACCGGGCGCACCTGCCAGTCCACCTGTTCGGCCGGCGGTGCGGGGAGGGCTATCAGCGGGTCGTCGCGCAGTGCGCCGGTGGCGCGGACCCGGACGGGCACGGTGAGTTCGGCCCGCGCGTCGTGGTCAAACGCCACCGCACCTACCACGAACGGTCGTTCGACTCCGGCCCGGCGAGCGTCGGCGAGCGTGGCGGCCACGCGGGCGGGCAGCGGGCGCCCGTCCTGCGGCACCCGGACGTGGACGCCGGAGGTGAGCAGGGTGCGGGTCGGCGAGGCGAAGAAGGCCTCGTCGGGGGCGGCCCGGTACAGGCCGAGCAGGCCGCTGGCCGCGCCGATGACGGTGTGGTCCGGGGCGGTGGTGGCCGCGGGGGGATACGGCGGGTCCCCGACGGGGGCGTGGTGGACCGTGGTCACCTGGAGTCTCCAGTCTGCGTGGGGTGGACGTCCGGGAGCTGCCCGGGAGTTGACGGCCGACGGGGACCTGGGGAGGCGTCGGCCGGGAAGGATCGGAAAGGACCGGAACGGGCCTGGGGAGAGGGCCCGGGGAAAGGGCTTGGGCAACGGAACGGCGGCCCGAGGGCCCGATACGCCCGTCAGGCGCGCAGGGTGGCGCCGCCGTCGACGTACAGGTCGTGCATGGTGATGTGCCGGGCCCGGTCGGAGACCAGGAACAGCACGGCCTCGGCGACGTCGGCGGGTGCGGCGATCCGACCGAGCGGGATGCCGACCCGCCAGGCGGCCAAGTCGCCGTCGATCACGCGTTGTTGGGCGGCCTCCGCGTCGTCGCCCCAGAGAGAGCGCTGCATCGCGGTGTCGGTCGAGCCGGGTGAGACGATGTTGCAGCGCACGCCCGAGCGGGCGAGTTCGAGCCCGAGGCAGCGGGTGAACATGGTGGCCGCCGCCTTGGAGGCCGCGTAGGCGGCCATCCCGGCGCGGGGCACGCTGGCGGCGTTGGAGCCGACGGTCACGATGGCACCGCCCCCGCGCGCGGCCATCCGCCGGCCGGCCGCACGACACGCGTGGAACACCCCGGTGGAGTTGACGGCAAAGATGTCCGCCCAGTCCCGGTCGGAGAGTTCGACGGCGGGTGCGGCACGGAGGATCCCGGCGACGTTCACCAGGGCGCCCAGCGGCCCGAGTCGGGCCTCGACGGACGCCACGACGGCCTCGACGGCGGCCGGGTCCGTCACGTCCAGGACGTACGGGCGGATGGCGGGCGACTCCTCGGCGAGTTCGGCGAGCGCGCCGGCGCCACGGTCCGCCGCCGCGACGACGGCCCCCTCGGCGACCAGCGCCCGGACGACGGCCGCGCCGATGCCCCGGGCGGCCCCGGTGACCAGGGCGACCGTACCGGCGAGTTCGGACTGCAGCACGGACTTCCCCTCCGACCAGCTCTATTAGGTAAGGCTAACCTAACACAGCTGTTCGTCCACGCCCAGACGCCGGGAGGCACGGCGCTCCCGCGACCGAACCACCCCGGGCGCCCGGCCTCCTGAAGCCCCGACAGCCCGAAGCACGGCAGTCCCAAGCACCGCAGCCCGAAGAGCAGCAGCCCGCCCATCGGAACCCCGCCGGGCCGCCACCGCATCCGTGTAGAGCCCAGTCGTGAAGTCGCCTTCCTCGATGCCGAGTTCGGCCATCAGCCCGCGCACCACGTCCAGCGCCGGAGCCAGCTCGCCCGAGCCCTCGGCGGCCGTCTCCACCTCCAGGTACACCCCGTCGAGCCCGGGGACCCGGGGACCCGGACGAGGGTCGCGAAGAGGCCGGGATCCGTCCGCGCCCTCGATCTCGCGGATCCGCAGCTCCCGGTCGCCGTCGAGCAGTTCGCCGCCCGGCGTGTCGTAGGAGGTGTCCCGGTACACCTCCGCCCGGCCCCGGACCGTACCCGCCCTCCAGGTGGCGCAGGACCGCCCCCGGTCGGCGCACGAGCGCTTTCAGTTCCGCCTCGATCATCCGTCCGCCTTCCGGGCCGCACGACGGCAATACTCGGACGGCGCCATTCGGACGGTGCCACTCAGACGGCGCCAATCGGACGGTGCCACCCGGCGGTCCGCCCCGGGGGCCGATCCTGCCGTCGTCCGCACGTGCCGAAAACCGGGTGCCGCCGCGCGCCGGCTCTCCTAGCCTGGCGTGCATGTGCACGCGATCTCAGACCTCCCGGCGCCACTACGTCTGCGTGTCCTGCCGGGTGTCGATGAAGCGCCACGGCGCACCGGGGCAGGACGGGTGCCCGCGCTGCGGCTGGCAGTTGACGGACGCCGGGCACGACCTGGAGGTGCCGGGGAAGCGGGACGACGCCGGCTGGCGGGCGCTCACGGCGCTGCTGTGCGCGGGCGTGACATTCCACTCCTCGTGCTGCGACGGGCCCGGCTGGCGCCCGCGCACGCCGCGCGAGGTCCGCGAGCGACTGGCCGCGTCGCGCGGCACCGGGCTGTCCGCGGCCGCGGCGCTGACCACCCGGGACGTCGGCGAGCTCAGTGCGCGGCGACGGGAGCGGGCGCGAGTCCCGCGCAGCCGCGCAGGCCGTCGCGCCGCTTGAGCGCGGCCTCGGCGGCGGCGCCGGTGACGGGCACCGGAACGCCCCGGTCGTCGACCGTCGCCGGGGCGAACGCCTCGCCGGCCACCCGGCCGTCGCCGGTGACGGTCAGCGTGGTGACGCCGGTCTCGTTCGAGAACGGGTAGTTGGAGGTGCCGTACCAGAGGAAGTTGCCGAAGCCGTACCCGATGTAGGTGTTCCCGAGCATGCCGGAGCCGACCATCGTGTGGGCGTGGGTGCCGACCACGGCGGTGGCGCCGGCGGCGGCGAGCTTCTTCGCGATGGACGTCTGGTCGGCGGTCGGGCATGCCTTGCCCTCCTCGCCCCAGTGCAGGTAGACGAGGACGACGGAGGCCTGGCGCTTCGCGTCCTCCACCGCCTTGACCACGGCGGGGACGTCGAGGGCGGAGGCGATGCCCGGCTTGGCGGCGCCGGCGCGCCACTTCTGGTTGGTGAGGTCCTCGATCTGGCTGGCCGCGACGACGGCGACCTTCACGCCGCGCACCGTGGAGACGTACGGCGCGTACGCCTCCTTGGCGGTGCGGCCGACGCCGATGACCGGGATCGGCGCGGAGTCCTTGGCCGCGAGGGTGTCGGCGAGGCCGTCGGCGCCGAAGTCGACGGCGTGGTTGTTCGCCATGGAGACGACGTCGACGCCGGAGGCCTTGAGGGCGTCGAGCGCCTTGGGCGTGGTGCGGAAGGTGTAGAGCTTGGGCTCCGGGGCGCCGCGGCCGGTGATCGCGGTCTCCAGGTTGAGCACGGACAGGTCGGCGTCCGCGAGGGTCGCGGAGATCGGGCCGAGCGGCGGCTCGGGCGGCTGCACGGCGAGCCGGGCCTCGGTGCGGCCCTCGAAGTGGACGTCCCCGGCGAAGGCCACCCGGATGGTCCCGTCGGGCCGCGGCGCCGTCGGCTTGGCCGTCGCGGGGGCGGGAGCTGCCGCGGAGGCGGTCGGCGCGGAGGAGCCCTTCCCCGAAGCCGCGGCCGACGGGGCGGCGGCGGACGCGGAGGCCCCGGACGCAGGGGCTCCGGCCCCGGACGCCGCGTCGTCGGGCCCGCACGCGGCGACACCCGTCAGCCCGAGCAGGAGCGCGGTGCAGGCGGCAGCGGACGAGACGGCGCGGCGCATGAGTGGTTCCCCCCGAGATCAACACCAGCAGCAAGACGAAGCGGCAACGCAGAGCAGCACGACGGAGCGGCCGCGCGGAGCATCGGCACAAGAGCGGTCAGCCTACGTCACGCACCCGCGCGGTTTCGGCACCGTTCGGACACAGTGCGGACAAGACCGGAGCCGGAACCCACCCGCCCGAAGCCAGGGCCCACCCGGCCAACGGGGGGTGAACCCGCCGGAGGACGGGCCACGCCCCGGCCCGGTGCGCCATGCTGAACCCCGACACGCTGCACCCCGACACGCTGCACCCCGACACCCGCCGTCCAGGACCCCGGAGCCGCACCCCTCCCATGGACACCACGACCACGGACGACTTCACCCCCGCCGAACGCGCCCGCGGCCGGGCCCTGCGCCGCGCCCAGCTCCCGTGGGCGCTGGGCGGGCGGCTGACCGGTCTCGCGCTCACCCTCGTCCTCGGCCTCACCCCCGCCGGGGCGGGCCTGGTGAGCGCCGTCGGCGGCTGGTTCGGCGGCTCCCGCACGGCCGAGGTCCTGGCGGGCGCGGCGGCGCTGGTCGTGCTCGGCCAGGCGGCGCAGCTGCCGTTCGGCGCCGGCGCGCGGACCGTCCGGGCCCGGTACGGGCTGGTGACACAGGGCTGGGCGGGCTGGGCGCTGGACGCGGTGCGCGGCCTGGCGCTGGCGCTCGTGCTGGTCCTGCCGCTCGCGCTCGGGCTGTTCGCGCTGACGGCGTGGTCGCCGCAGCGCTGGTGGGTGTCGGGGGCGGGCGCGGCGGCGGTGCTCGTCGGCGCGCTGTCGTTCCTGCACCCGCTCGTGGTCGAGCCGGTGTTCAACCGCTTCACCCCGATGCCGGAGGGGCCGCTGCGGACGGCGCTGCTCGCGCTGGCGCAGCGGGACGACGTGGGGATCCGCGACGTCCTGGTGGCGGACGCCTCCCGGCGGACGACCGCGCTGAACGCGTACGTGTCGGGGCTGGGCGCGACCCGCCGGATCGTCGCGTACGACACGCTGCTGTCGACGGCCGAGCCGCGCGAGGTGGAGCTGGTGGTCGCGCACGAGCTGGGGCACGTGAAGCACCGGGACGTCCTGACCGGCACCGTGCTGGGCGCGGCGGGCGCGGCCGTGGCGGTGGTGGTGCTGGGTCTGCTGGGCACGTGGCGGCCGCTCCTGGAGGCGGCCGGGGCGGCGGACGCGGCGGATCCGCGGGCGCTGCCGCTGCTGGCGGCGATCGGGGCGCTGCTGGGCGCGCTGTCGGGGCCGGCGCAGTGCGCGGCGAGCCGCCGGATCGAGGCCAGGGCGGACCGGCACGCCCTCGAACTGACCTCGGACGCCGAGCAGTTCATCGCGATGCAGCGCAGACTGGCACTGGCCAACGTGTCCGATGTCGACCCGCCCCGGGTGCTTGAGCTACTGTTCGCCACTCACCCCAGCGCGACCCGCCGGATCGCCGCCGCCCGCGCGTGGCGGGCCGAGGGCACGAGCGCCGACGGGACACCGGGCGGACCGGCGGGCGAGTCGACCGACGGGCCGACGGACCGGTCGACGGACGAGCCCACGGACGGGCCGACCGGCGGACCGGCGGGCATCCCGCCGAAACCCGTTGTATAGTGCAACAAATCCCGAGGAGGTAGGACGCCGTGCCCGGCCGCCAGACGTCGATCGACACCATCCAGCGCGAGCTGACCGCCTTCGCCCGCCGCGCCCGCCACAAGGCCTCGCAGCTGCACCCTGACCTCTCCCTGGTCACCTACAGCATCCTCGACCTGATCACCGAGCGCGGCGGCTGCCGGGCGGCCGACGTCGCGGCGTACTTCATGCTCGACAAGTCCACCGTCAGCCGGCAGGTCACCGCCCTGGAGCGGCTCGGCCTGCTGCGCCGCGAGACCGACCCGGACGACCAGCGCGGCCAGATCCTGCGCGCCACCGACGCCGGGCTCACCCTCCTGCGGGACGCCAACGAACAACGCCGGCTGGCCTTCACCGAGCGCTTCACCGACTGGTCAGACGCCGACGTCTCGCGCTTCGCCGACTACCTCGCCCGCTACGGCGCCGAGGGCTGACCCTCCCCGGACAGCCACCGGCCCCCACACCGGACACCCACCGGCCCGCGCCACCGCCGCCCGCCACCCACCGGCCCCCGCCGCCCGCCACCCACCGGCCCGCGCCACCGCCGCCCGCCACCCACCGGCCCCCGCGGACGCCGCCCGGGGTGCGCCGCACCGCCCCCACGGTGTACAGAGGAGAGGTGCCACTACGGCAGCGAGACCGTGACCCGCGCCCCCGCGACCGCCGCCGACCGTGGCGGCTCGACCGCCGCGCGCTGACGGCGCTGCCGCTCGCGCTGATCGTCGTCATCACGGTCGTCGACATCCTCTCGCCGCCGGACATCCACCTCGGCCCGCTGCTGATCGTGGCCCCGGCGCTCACCGCCTCCCTGGCCGGCGCCCGCGCCACGTTCGGCGTCGCCGTGCTCGCGCTCGCCGCGCTCGCCGTCATCGGCGGCGTCCGGGAGGCGGGCCTCACCACCACGAACATCCAGACCCAGCTCGCCGCTCAGCTCGCCGTCTCGGTGCTGATCGTCACCCTGCGGGTGCTGCGCGACCGGCACGAGCGCGAGCTGGCCCGGGTCCGCTCGGTGTCCGAGGCCGCCCAGCGGGTGCTGCTGCGCCCCCTCCCGGACCGGATCGGGCCGCTGCACCTCGCCTCCGTCTACCTGGCCGCCGAGGCCGAGGCGCAGGTCGGCGGGGACCTCTACGCGGCGGCCCGCACCCCGACCGGCACCCGGCTCCTGGTGGGCGACGTGCGCGGCAAGGGCCTGTCCTCGCTCGGCGACGCGGCGCTCCTGCTCGGCGCCTTCCGCGCCGCCGCCCACCTGCACGCCGAGCTGCCCGGGCTCGCCGCCTACCTGGACGGCAGCGTCTGCTGGGACCTCGCCCAGCTCAGCGCCCAGGCGAGCCACCGGCGGCTGGTCGGCGGGTCCGGCGACGGGCCCGAGGAGGACGCCGGGGCGGACGACAGCGGCGAGTCCTTCATCACCGCCGTCCTGCTCGACATCCCCGACGACGGCACCGAGGTCCGCCTGATCGACTGCGGCCACCCACCCCCGCTGCTCCTGCGCGCCGACGGCATCACCCCACTGGCCGCCGACCACCCGGCGCCGCCGCTCGGCCTCGGCGAACTGGCGCCGGGCGAGTACCGGGTCGAGGTGTTCCCGTTCCGGCCCGGCGACCGGCTGCTGATCTACACGGACGGCGTGATCGAGGCCCGGGACGCCCGCAAGCGCTTCTACCCGCTCACCGAACGCGTCACGGCCTGGCAGGCCGACCGCCCGTCCGTCCTCCTGCACCGCCTGCGCCGCGACCTCCTGGCCCACGTCGGCGGCCACCTGGACGACGACGCGGCGATGGTCGTGGTCGAGCGGCTCCCGGACGACTGACGCACCGGACCGGTCAGGGCTTGTACGGCAGCTGGGGCACGTCGTAGCAGGTCGTCGTCATCGACGGCACCTGGGTGACCCAGCCGCCCGCGCCGCCCCCGGCCGAGTCCTGCCAGCGGGCGGCGTTCAGGCAGGCGCGCACGGGGCCCGCGGGCGGCGGCTCGGGGACGAAGGAGGCGGGCAGGATCAGGCCGTGCGCGTCGTACGGCTCGGCGCGGTTCATGAACGCCTCCACGCAGGCCCGGGTGAGCGCCGCGCCGCACGAGTCCATCGCGTCGGTGAGCCACTGGGCGCCCGCCCAGCCCTCCAGCTCCCAGGCGGACAGCTGCGCCGCCCGGTCGGGGTAGTAGCGGGCCATCGCCGCCCGGAAGTCGCGCACCGCCGGGTACTGCCGGTCCTCGTAGTTCAGGCTGGACGAGGTCGCCCAGAGCGCGTTGCGGCAATCGGGTGAGGACTGGTAGTCGGTGCGCACCGACTCCGACCAGTTCTGCACGTTGGTCACCTTCGCCGTCACCCGCGCCCCGGCCTCGTCCAGGGCGCGGCACAGGGCCGCGTTGCCGCGGGTGTCCATGGCGTCGAAGAGGAGCTGCGAGCCGTCGGCGCGGACGGCGGCGGCGACCGCCTGGAAGTTCGGCAGCGCGAAGTCCACCGTCTGGAGCAGCACCCGGTAGCCCTCCGCCTCCAGCCCGGCCTTCAGCTGGGCGGCGTAGCGGGCCGAGTCGGCCTGGTTGTAGGCGACGACGGCGGCGCTGGCCGCACCCAGGCGCTCCTTGAAGAAACGGAACACCTCGGTGCTCTGGTAGAGCGTCCCGTTCCAGCCCACCGACCGCCCGTCGCGCGGGGCCGCGCTGCCGTAGATGCCGTACAGGTGCGGCCAGCGGTCGTAGGCGGTGCCGATCGGCTGCCCGCCGACGTCCGGCACGGCCTTGCCGCTGACGTACGGCGCGCCCGCGTAGTCGAGGACGCTGCCGCTCGCGAAGGCGAAGACGTGGGCCTGGTCGACCAGGCGGTGGACGCAGTCCTGGTTGCCGATGCCGCTGCCGGCGTCGTCGCACGTGACGAGGCGGACGGTGCGCCCGTGCAGGCCGCCGCGGTCGTTGAGGGCTTGGAAGAAGGCCTGGGCGCCGTAGCGCGGGCCGCTGAACACGTCGCTGCCGACCGGGCTGGTCAGCGACGTGACGATGCCGATCCGGATCTCGCCGGCGGTGACACCGGTGTCCGAGGCCGGGTTGGCGCCGGACGCGGAGCCGGGACCGGACCCCGGGCCTGCGGGGGTGGGGCGGCCGGTGAACGCGCCGTCCGGGAGCCGGGTGCCGCAGGCCGTCAGCAGCAGGAGCAGGGCCAGCAGGACGGCGGGCACCCGGCGGGGGGCGGCGGCCGTCAGCCGCATCCGGGGATCGGGGTGCCGCTGGCGCCGGCGGCCTGGGTGAGGAGGCCGCAGAGCGTGGCGCGGCCGACCTTCCAGGTGCCGTTGTCGAGGACGGCCTGGCCGGAGGCGCTCGGCTCGACGACGGTGCCCTGCAGGGAGAGCGCGTAGGTGACCGTGGCGTCTGTGGCATCCGTGAACGTCACGTCGGACACCTTGGCCTGCACCTGGCCGACCCGCGGGTCCTGGGAGAAGCTCTGGAGGACGGGGAGCAGCACGTCACCGTTCTGGAGCAGCCTGGCCTTGTCGGCGATGGGGGTGGCCGGGTCGAAGAACTTCTCCCAGTTGGCGGTGACCTCGGCCTTCGCGGCGGCCGGGTCGGCGGGCGCGGTGCCGCTCGCGGAGGCGCCGGGCGAAGCGGCGGAACCGGCACCGGCCACCGCCGACGAGATGGCCGCCGACGCCGAGGAAACGGCCGCCGACGCCGCCGACTTCACCGAGGACGCCGCCGACGAACCGGACTTGCTGCTGCTGCACGCGGCCACCGATCCGGCCAGCAGCAACGCGAGCAGCGCGCTCGCCGCCGTCCGCAGGACCCTGGGCTTGCCGCTCTCCGTCACAGGCATTGCTGTTCCCTTTCGGGTGTTCCCTCGCGGGTTCGACCTCGCGGGGGTTCGATCTCGCGGGTTCGATCTCGCGGGTTCGACCTCGGGGGGTCGATCCGGTGGGTTCGATCCGGTGGTCTCCCGGATGCCGTTCCAGGCCGATCCTGGAAACGTCGCAAGTGACACCATGAAGGCGGATCGATGGACGAATCGCAATCCGGCGGACGAACCGCCCGGAACGCCGCGCGGGAGTCCCCCGTCCGGCGCGGCGCCCGTCGGCCGCGGGCCCTGCGGGGCACGCGCGAGTGGGCCGGGTGGCTGCTCGTCGCGGCCGGGGCGGTGCTGTGCGTACTGGGCTGGTACGGGGTGTCCGGCGAGCGCTTCGCCGAGCAGCAGATCCCCTACCTGGCGTCGTCCACGATCCCCGGCGCGGCGCTCATCGTGGCGGGCGCCGTGCTGGTCGCGCTGCGGCCGCCGCCCCCGTCCGGGCGCGGCGACCCGACCGATCTCCGGGTGGAGCGGCTGTACGCGCTCCTGGTCGAGCCGGACGAGCCGATGGATCCGGATAAACCGGATGAGCCGGACGAGCCGGGGGCTGCCGGGGAACCGTCGTTCTCCCCGGAGTCCGAGAGCTGCGGGTGGCTCGCCGTGCCCGGCGGCACGCACTACCACCGGCCGGACTGTCCGCTCGTCGCCGGGAAGGACACGGCCGTGCGGGTGGGCCCGGAGGCTGTCCGGACCCGGGGCCTGACGGCCTGTCCGGTCTGCGAGCCGCCCACCACGCCGGACGGGGACCCCGGGGCACCCGACGGCCCCGCCGCCACCACCCGTCCGGGCGAGTCCGCCCCGCCCGCCGGCTGAGCCCCGATGGCCGCCTCCGGCTCGCTCGGCCTCACCGTCGACCTCGCCCTCGCCGGGCTCACCGCCGGCAGCGCCGCCGCGCTCAGCGGCATCGGCCTGGTGGTGTGCCACCGCGCCACCGGCGTGCTCAACATCGCGCAGGGCGCGCAGGCGATGGCCGTCGCCTACCTGCTGCGCGACCTCGTCGTGGTGCGGCACTGGCCGGTGTGGCCCGCCATCGCGTTCTGCCTGCTGCTCGTCGCCCCCGCGCTCGGCGTGCTGCTGGACGTCCTCGTCTACCGCCCCCTGCAACGGCGCGGCGCCGGACCGGCCGACACGATGGTCGCCGGGCTCGGCGTGTTCGTGCTGCTCATCGGTGCCGTCGTGCTGCTGTGGGGCGCCGCGCCGCTGGCCGGGGCACCCTCGCCGTTCGGCGGCGCGCCGATCCGGCTGCCCGGCGGGCACGCGTTGCGGCCCGACACCGTCGCCCAGCTCGCCGCGATCCTCGTGCTCGCGCTCACCGTCGCCGCCACCACCCGCTGGACCCGCTTCGGCCTGCACCTGCGCGCCGTCGTCGACGACCGCCGCCTCGCCGGCCTCGCCGGGGTGGACGCCGACCGGGTCTCGGCCGCCGGGTGGGCGTTCGGCTCGTTCACCGCCGGACTGGTCGGCATCGCCCTCGCGCCGTACCTGCTGCTCGACCCGTACGGGCTGCCGCTGCTGGTCATGGAGACCATGGCGGTCGCCGTCGCGGCCCGGCTGCGCAGCATCCCGGTCGCCGTCGCCACCGGGCTCGGCCTCGGCGTCGCCCAGGCCGAGCTCACCCGGCTGCGCCCGGCGGGGCAGTTGCTGCCGCTGGTGGAGGCGGTGCAGTCGAACCTGTTCGTGATCGCCCTGCTCGCCACCGCGCTGCTCGCCGGACCGCGCATCTCCGGCGAACGGGCCGGCTCTCCCGCGTTCTCGGGGCCCGGGGCCGCGGATGGCGGGCGCGGTGCGGCGGCGGTGTGCCTCGTGCTGCTCCTGCTGCCGCTCGGTTTCCGGGGCAACGACCTGCGCAGCGCGCTGCTCGTACCGGCGCTCGCCCTCGTGCTGCTGTCGATCGTCGTGGTCACCGGGTACGGCGGGCAGATCTCGCTCGGCCAGGCGGGGTACGCGGGGATGGGCGCGCTCGGGACGGCGCTGCTGATGTCGGGCCGGGTGCCCGGGCTCCCGCCGCTGCCGGCCGCGCCCGCGCTGCTGCTCGCCGTGCTCGCGACCGCGCCGCTCGGGCTGCTCACCGGCTGGCCGGCGATCCGGCGGCGCGGGCTGGCGCTCGCGCTGGTCACGTTCGCGGTCGGGACGGCGATGAGCCGGTTCGTCTTCCAGCAGCCGTACGCGACCACCGGGCTCACCCTCGACCGGCCGTCCTTCCTGGCCGGGGACCGCGCCTTCTACGTCGCCGAGCTCCTGCTGCTGGGGCTCGGGGCGGCGGTCGTGCGCGGCCTCCACCGGGGGCGCCTCGGGCGGGCGCTGACCGCGATGCGCGACCACGAGGCCGGCGCCGTCGCGGCGGGGGTGGACGTGCCCGGGCTGAAGCTGCTCGCCTTCGTGGCGGGCGCGGCGCTCGCGGCGCTGGGCGGCGGGCTGATGGGGCTCGCGGGGCGGGCCTTCGACGCGGCGTCGTTCGACCCGGTGCGTGGGCTGCTGTGGTTCGCGGCGGTGGTGGTCGCGGGGGCGGACAGCGCGCTGGGGGCCGTCCTGGCCGCTGCCCTGCTGATCGGCCTCGACGCGGGCACGGTCGCGGGCGTCTCGGCGGTGGCGGTGGGCGTCCTCGCCGCCGCCATCGGACGGCTCCCCGGCGGGCTGGCGGCCCTGCCCGGCCGCAGGTCCGCGCAGGCGCCGCCACCACTACCGCCCGGGCGCCTCACCCCGGCGGGCCGGCGGGTGCGGGCGACGATCGCGGCGCGGATCGCGCGGGAGGAGGAGCGGTGAGCGCGGGCACGGCGGTGTGCGGGCGGGCCGCGAGCGAGGCTTCACAGGAGACAGCTGACAACTTTCAGATAACAGATTTTGAAATCTGTCATCTGAAAGTTGTCAGCTGTCACTCCGCCGCGGAGCACCCATGACCGCCCGCCTCACCGCCCGCGGCATCGTGCGCCGCTACGGCGGGATCGAGGCCGTCGGCGGCGTCGACCTCGTCGCGCCCGCCGGGCGGATCACCGCGCTGATCGGGCCGAACGGAGCCGGGAAGAGCACGCTGTTCGACTGCCTGGCCGGGACGGTCCGGCCGGACGCCGGGCGGGTGCTGCTCGGCGGACGGGACGTCACACGGGTCGCGGCGCACGCACGGGTGCGGCTGGGGCTCGCCCGCACCTTCCAGCAGATCGCCGTCTTCCCCACCCTGTCCGTCGCCGACAACGTCCGCGTGGGCGCCGAGCAGCGACCCGACCGGGCGGACGTCCCGGGGCGCACGGAGCGGGCACTCGCGCTGTTCGGGCTGCGGGACGTGGCCGGCGAGTCGGCCGGGGCGCAGCCGACCGGGGTGCTGCGCTTGGTGGAGCTGGCCCGGGCGCTGGCGGGCGAGCCGCGGGTGCTGCTGCTGGACGAGCCCGCGGCGGGGCTGGATTCGGCCCAGACGGCCAGGCTGGTGGCGGTGCTGCGGGGACTCGCGGGGCGCGGGATGGCACTGCTGCTGGTCGAGCACGACGCCGGGCTGGTCGCCGAACTCGCCGACACCGTCTACGCGATGGCGGACGGCCGGGTGGTGGCGGCCGGTCCCGCGCCGGCGGTGCTGGCGGATCCGCGGGTGGCCCGGGCGTGGGGCGGGGTGGCGTGATGCCCGTGGAGATCGCGTTGCGCTCGGCGCGGGTCCGGTACGGTCCGCTCGAAGCGCTGCACGGGGTGGACCTGGCGTTCCCGTCCGGGCTGGTGAGCGTCCTGCTGGGGCCGAACGGCGCCGGGCGGACGAGCGCGCTGCACGCCCTGGCCGGGCTCGTCCGGCTGTCCGAGGGCCGGGTCGTCTGGCGGGGCCGGGACGTCACCGGACTGTCGGTGCGCCGGCGGGTGCGGACGGGGCTCGCACTGGTGCCGGCGGAGCGGGCGGTGTTCGCGTCGCTGACGGTGGCCGAGCACCTCCAACTCGCCGGCCCGGGCGGCGAGTCGGCCCTCCGCCTGTTTCCCGAGCTGGCCGCGCTGCTACCCCGCCGGGCGGGCACGCTCTCCGGCGGGCAGCAGCAACTCGTGGCCCTCGCCCGGGCTTTGGCCACCGAGCCCGAGGTGCTGCTGCTCGACGAGCCCGAGCGCGGCCTGGCCCCGGCCGTCGTCGCCCGCCTGCACGCCCACCTGCTCGCCGCCGGCACGACGGTGATCCTGAGCGCGCAGGAACTCCCCCGCACCCTGGCGGGCGCGGCCGTCGTACACGTGCTGCACCGCGGCGAGGTCGTGTTCTCCGGCGAGCCGGGCGAACTCGCCGCCACCGGGCCGACCGCTACTGCGCCAAGTACCCGCCGTCCACCGGCAGGACGGCTCCCGTGATGAACGACGCCTCGTCGGAGGCCAGGAACAGCACGGCCGACGCGACCTCCGCCGGGGAGCCGAGCCGGCCCATCGGGTGGAGCTTCTCGATCGCGGTGAGGTACTCGGGCCCGCCGGGTTCGTCGCGCAGCCGGACGACGCGTTCGGTGGTGATGGTGCCGGGGGCGACGGCGTTGACGCGGATGCCGCGGTCGGCCCACTCGACGGCGAGGTGCTTGGTGAGGCCGGAGGCGACGAACTTGGCCGGGCCGTAGACCGCCTGGCCGCGCTGGCCGGCCTCGCCGGAGATGGAGGAGATGCAGACGACCGAGCCGCCGGGCCGCTCCTGGGCGGTCATCGCGGCGATCGCGTACTTGCAGGTGAGGAACATGCCGCGGCCGTCGATGGCCATGACGTGGTCCCAGTCCTCGGCGGTGGCCTCGGTGATCTCCATGAGCGGGAGCACACCGGCGTTGGCGACCAGGACGTCGAGCCGGCCGTTGCGCTCGACGGCGGCGTCGATCATCCGGCGCGCGTCCTCGTCGCGGGCGACGTCGCCGACCACCGTGCCGATCTCGTACGGGAGTTGGTCGGCGAGGCGGGCCAGACCGACGGCGTCGACGTCGGTCGCGATCACCGCCGCACCCTCGCGGGCGAAGCGTTCGGCGACGGCCCGGCCGATGCCGCTCGCCGCGCCCGTCACCACGCAGGACCTGCCCGCGAGCCGTCCGACCCCGCCACCTGTTGCGTTCGCAGTCACCATGACGCCGGACTCTATCGACGAATGGTCAGGACGGCGTGGACGGCGCCGGATTGGCCTGCTCCGCGAACAGCGAACGGCTCCCGGCGGCTTCGGCGGTCAGCGGACGGCGAACGGCGAACAACTTTCAGATAACAGATTTCAAAATCTGTTATCTGAAAGTTGTCAGCTGTCATCCGTGCGCCCCTCACACCGTGAGCACGATCTTCCCCCGCAGGTGCCCGTGCTCGCTCACCCGGTGCGCCTCCGCCGCCTCGGCGAGCGGGAGCACCCGGTGCAGCGGCAGCCGCAGGTCCCCCGCCGCGTGCAGCGCGAGCGCGGCCTCGAACGCGCGGCCGTAGTAGGGCTCGACGCCCTCGGCACCGCCGGTGAAGCGCACCCCGTGTTCCGCGGCGCCCACGAAGTCGGCGATCGTCAGCACCCGGTCGGCGCCGCCCGCCAGTTCGATCGAGAGCGGCAAAACCCCGCCGACCCCGGCCGCGTCCAGCACCTTGTCCACGCCGCCCGGTGCGGCGGCCCGCACGCGCTCGGCCAGCCCGTCGCCGTACGCCACCGGAATGGCGCCCAGCTCGCGCAGGTGGGCATGGTTGGCCTCGCTCGCGGTGCCGACGACCGTGATCCCGCGCGCCCGGGCGAACTGCAGCAGCACGGTGCCGACCCCGCCGGCCGCGCCGTGCACCAGCAGCGTCTCGCCGGGCCGGACGTCGAGTATGGCCAGCACCCGCTCGGCGGTCTCCGCCGCGACCGGGATCGCCGCGGCCTCCTCCCAGCCCAGCGCGGCGGGCTTGCGGGCCAACTGGGCGGCGGGCACGATCACGTGCTCGGCGTGCGCGCCGCCCATCACCGCGCCGAACACCTCGTCACCGGTCGCCCACGCGGTGACGTCCGCACCGACGGCCCGGACCACGCCGGACAGTTCGAAGCCGGCGACGAAGGGAAGGGCGACGGGGAAGACGTCCGCCATCAGGCCGGCCCGGATCTTGTGGTCCAGCGGGTTGACGCCCGCCGCGCGGACCTCGACCAGGACCTCGCCGGCACCCGGGGCGGGCAGGTCGAGGTCGATGGGGCGCAGCACGTCCGCGCCGCCGTACTCGGAGAAAGCGATCGCCTTGGTCATGGGAAAGTCCTTGCCGTGTCGAGGAGTTCGTGGACCCCGTGTTCTCGTACGGCTCCATCCTCGGCGCCCGGCCGGCTTCTCCCGGCCGTCCTTTCGGACGGTTCCACCCCTCCCAATGGCCAGGTCGGCCGGCCGCCCCCGGGGCTAGGCTGGACGGCATGACCGGACTGAGCGCGGACGTGGACTGGCAGAGCATGTGGGGACGTCCGGAGGACGCGCTCGCGCGGGCCGTCGAGGTGCTGCGCGCGCCCCGGCCGACGTTGCTGGTCCGCCTCTCCGAGGTGCTCGGCACGCTCGTGCCGCACGTGGCGGTCGCCCAGCTCAGCGGCATCTGCACGTACTCCCCCGCGAACGCGCTCGGCCTGCCGGAGGTCGCCGGGGAGGTCGTCAGCCTGGAGCTGGCCCGGCTCGCCGAGGCCACCGCCGACGCGACCGCGCAGGGCCGGCCGTGGCAGGGCGAGGCCCTGCTCGCGGGCCGCACCCGGCCCGTCGTGGTGGCCTCGGCGACGCCGGGCACCGGGAGCGCACCGGAAACAGGCAGCACGCCGGACACCGGCAACGCGCCCGGCACCGGCAAGGCGCCCGACGCCGGCGGCGCCGCCCTGCTGGTGCTGGTCCGCGCGAGCGCCGAGCCGGTGCCCGACGGCGCGCTGGCCGTCCTCCAGCAGCTGTGGGAGCTGCTCGTGACGCACTCGCACCACCGCGCCACCGACGCGGGCCCCAAGCACGCGGCGACGTCCCGGGCCTCGGCGAACGCCCGGGCCCGCGCGATCGCCGAGTTCACCGGCATGCACAGCGCCGCGCTCACCGCGATCCTCGGGCCGCTGCGCTCGCCCGCCCTGGACGACGCGACCGCGCGCCGCAGCGCCGCCGAACTGGCCGTGACGGCGCTGCTGGACCTGCGCGCGGGCGCCGAACTCGACCGGGCGCTCAGCGAGGAGCCGGCCGACACCGCGTTCGCCCGGCTGGCGGAGGAGCTCCGCCCGCTGCTGCGGCACGGCCGGGTCCGGCTGGACCTGGTGCCCCCGGCGGAGTCCGCCCGGTCCGTCCCGGCGGACACCGCGCACACCGCCCGCGACGCCGTCCGGGCGACCGTCCTCACCATGCTCGACCAGGACGGGGTGACGCGGCTGCACGTGAGCTGGACGTTCACCGGTGACGTGCTGCGGGCGGTGGTGCGGGACGACGGGCCCGGCCTGCTCGCCGCCGACGCCCTCGCCGTGCACCGCACCGCCGACCGGATCGCCGCCCTCGGCGGCCGGGCCGCCGTGGAGGCCGTGCCCGGCTGGGGCAGCACGGTGACGGTGGACCTGCCGCTCGTGGCGCCCGGACCGGCTCTCGCCGGGGATCCGCTGGACGGCCTTCAGCCGCGCGAGCTGGAGGTCCTGGACCAGGTGGCGCGCGGCCGGCGCAATCGCGAGATCGCCCGGGAGCTGCACATCAGCGAGTCGACGGTGAAGTTCCACGTCGCCAACATCCTGGCGAAGCTGGGCGTCGCCTCGCGCGGCGAGGCCGCCGCCCTCGCCCACCGCGCCGGGATGCCGGCGGCGGCGGGGCTGTACGTCGCGTCGTGACCGACGCTCAGGAGTCGTTCAGCGGTTCAGCGGGCCGCGCCCGGGACGGCGTTCCAGCCCGTGTCATTGGAGCCGGAGTCGGAGCCGGCCCCGGAACCGGAGCGGACGGCGGTTGCGGTGGCGGAGGCGGTGGCCGTGGCGGTGGCGGCGGAGACCGGACAAGGGACGTACGCAATCATGGACATCTCCCTCGATAAGGGGCCGGACAGCGACCCTGCCGACGATTAAAATCGCCAGCCTCACTCCAGCACAAGCGAAAATCCGAAGGGATGACGTGCCCGAGACAACGTGGGACCCGACCGCCCCCGGCATCCTGCGGCTCCCGTCCGGCCGCCTCCTGCGCGGCCGGGGCCTCAGCCGCCCGCTGCCGCCCGGCCCCGCCCCCGACTTCGCGCTCTACCTCCTCGGCCACCGCCCCGCCCCCGTGCCGTGGGAGGCCCGCTGGGTGCACTGGCCCGACTTCCGCCTGCCCGCCGACCGCGCCGACGCCCGCGCCGCCTTCGGCGAGGCGTGGCGGCGCTGCGCCGCCCAACGCGTCGAGATCGCCTGCCTCGGCGGCCGCGGCCGCACCGGCACGGCGCTCGCCCGCATCGCCGTCCTGGACGGCGTGCCGCCCGCCGAGGCCGTCGCCTACGTGCGGGCGCACTACAGCCCGCACGCCGTCGAGACGCCCTGGCAGAAGCGGTACGTCCGGCGGGCTCTGGAAGACTTGCCCACATGTGGCACGAACTGATCCTCGAACTGGCCCCGGGCGCCGAGCTCGGCGCCCCGGCCTCCGACGACACGCTGGCGGAGGTCGAGCGGACACTCGGGCAGCGGGTGCCGTCCGACCTCGCCGACCTGCTGCGGGAGTGCGACGGGGTCGTCCACCGCGGGCTGGACGTCGTGTGGGACGCCGCGCGGATCGCGCGCGAGAACGGCGAATTCCGGACGACCTTGGACTTCCGGCAGCTCTACATGCCGTTCGAGCCGCTGATGTTCTTCGGGGACAACGGCGGCGGCGACCAGTTCGCGTTCGTCCGCACACCCGAGCGCGATCACGACGTGTTCGTCTGGGACCACGAGACCGACAGCCGCTCGATGGTCGCCGGCAGGCTCCGCCAGTACCTCGAACGGAGCCTCACCGAAGACGGGGACTGGTACCTGTAACCACTGAACGGTCAGGTCTTGCGCAGGTCCGGGGCCGGGGCGCCGATCAGGAGGCGGCGCACGGCGTCCCACGCGGTGCGCATCGCGGCGGCGCAGGCGCGGGTGTCGTCGCCGAGCAGGCGCAGCCAGGCGCCGGAGTCGTGCGGCAGGACGCTGACGCCGTACAGCAGGCCGCGGTCGGCGAGGGCCTCGTGCAGGGTGTCGGCGACCCGGGCGGCCGGGGCGAGCGGCGTGATCGCGTACAGGCTGGCCATGACGTCGTGTCCGGCGAGCACCGCCGGGCCCGAGACGCCCCCGCCGCCCGGCTCCAGGCGGACGGTGTCCAGGGCGACCAGCGGGCCGTCCGGGCGCCGCACTTCGAGGTCGGAGGCGAACACCCGGTAGGCGTTGCGCTCGCCGCGGGCCAGGCGCCCGGCGAGGACGGTCTCGCCGGCGAGGACGGTGGCGGTGGGGTCGACGGTGAGGACCGTGCGCTGGTAGAGGCGGGAGTCGACGAAGGGGATGACGGGCTCGGGCAGGTACTCGACGTAGGCGCGGGGGCCGGCGTGCAGGTTGACGAGCTGCGTCGCGTAGTCGAACTCCATCCGGTAGACCTTGGTGGCCGCCTGGGTGGTGAGGTGCACGGCCGTGTCGGCGCCGCAGTGGAGGTCGGTGCGCAGCCGGTCGGCCTGGAGGATGCCGCCGCCGGTGGACATCAGGAGGGTGACGGCGAGGTCCGGGCGGGCGGGGTCGAAGTAGAGCGGGCGCATGATCTGCAGCGGCGACTTCTGGTAGTGGCCGGTGAGTTCGGTGCGGGCGCCGATCTTCTCGAAGGAGAGTTCCAGCAGGCCGACCTTGCCGGGGCGCCCGACCCCGAGGGTGTCGGGCGTCCCGGCGTGCCGACGGACCTCGGCCGGGACGCGGGCCGGCTCGTAGTGCCGGGGGTCGAGCCGCGGTGGCGCCACGTCCGCGGCCACGTCCGGCACGACGTTCGGCGCCACATCCGTGGCCGCATCCGTGGCCGCATCCGGCGCGACATCCGCGGCCACGTCCGGCGAGATGTCCGGGGCGGCCGTCATGCGGAGACCTTGCGGAAGGTCTCCAGGAAGGCGGCGATCTCCTCCAGTCCTTCGCCGGTCAGGCAGTTGGTGAGCACGACCGGTCCGCCCTCGCGGACGCGGTGGGCGTCGGACTCCATGACGCCGAGGTCCGCGCGGACGTACTGGGCGATGTCGATCTTGTTGATGACCAGGAGGTCGGACTCGGTGATGCCCGGTCCGCGCTTGCGGGGCATCTTCTCGCCCTCGGCGGTGTCCAGGACGAAGAGGAAGAGGTCGACGAGGACGGGGCTGAAGGTCAGGGTCAGGTTGTCGCCGCCGGACTCGTAGAGCAGGGTGTCGACGTCGGGGAAGCGTTCCAGGAGCTCGGCGCCGGCGGCGAGGTTCATCGTCGGGTCGTCCCGGACGGCGGTGTGCGGGCAGGCGCCGGTCTCGACGCCCACGACCCGCTCGGGGTCGAGCACGCCGGCCAGGGTGCGGCGCACGTGCTGGGCGTCCTCCTGGGTGTAGATGTCGTTGGTGACGACGGCCGGGCGGTGGCCGCGGGCGATCAGGACCGGGACGAGGGCCTCGATCAGCGCCGTCTTGCCGGAGCCGACGGGGCCGCCGATGCCTACGCGGAGCACGTTCTCGGTCAAGTTTCCTCCTCTGGTGCGGTGTTGCTCGTGTTTCGCGTTTCGGTGCCGCGCGAGGCGCCGTTCCCGCGGCGGGTCAGCTCATGAACAGCCGGGCCTCGGCCCGCTCGTGCCGTCCGGACATCGCGTCGGCGACCGGCACGCAGCCGCCGAGGTCGGCCAACTCCCGTGCCAGGGCGGCCCGGATGACGTCCTGGAGCACCGGCGCGACCGACCGCAGCACGACCTGCGCCTTGCGGTGGTCGGTCAGCCGCAGCCGCAGTGCGGCGCCGACGAAGCTGGTGCAGAACGCGAACAGGTCGCCGGCGAGGGCCTGTTCGGCCGGGACGCCGGCGGCGGCGTACGCGACCCCGGCGGCGACCGCCTGCGAGCCGGGGGCGCGCTTGTCGGCGACCAGTGCGGCGTACCGCTCCAGGGGTTCGCCGCCGAGCGACTCCCGGGCGATGTCCAGGAGTTGGCGTCCGGTCCGGGTGGAGGCCAGCCGCAGCTCGCGGTTGAGCTTGGTCGCGTGCAGCCGCTCGTCGACCTCGGCGAGCAGTTCCCAGTCCCCGGCCGTCGCGGCGCGGTGGGCGAGGGCGAGCGCGGTGGCGTCGCCCGGGCCCACCGAGTGGCGCAGCAGGTCGGTGAGCAGGTCCGGCATGGTGTCCGGGGTGACGGCCTTGGCCTGGGCGTAGCCCTCCAGCCCGTGGGAGAGGGTGTAGAACCCGCTGGGGAAGGCGGAGTCGGTGAGCTGGAGGCAGACGAGCAGGGCGTCCAGGCCGCCCGGGCCACCACCGCTCGGGCCACTGCCGCCCGCATCACCGCCGCCCGTCTCCCCACCGAGCTGGTCACCGCCGACCGGGCCGCTCATGCGAGGTAGAACAGGTGGTTGAGCGGGAGTTCGCGCGCGGGCTCGATGGTGGCGGGCTCACCGTCCAGGGTGACCTTGTAGGTCTCCGGGTCGACCGCGATCTTCGGCAGGGCGTCGTTGCGGACCATGTGCTGCTTGCCGACCGAGCGGCACCGCTGCACCGGCAGGACGCGGCTGTCGAGGCCGAGCCGGGCCGGGACGCCGAGGTCGACGGCGGCCTGGGACATGAAGGAGACCCGGGTGGCCTGCTTGGCGCGGCCGAGCGCGCCGTACATCGGGCGGTAGTAGACCGGTTGCGGGGTGGGCAGGGAGGCGTTGGGGTCGCCCATGAGGGCCCAGTTGATGACGCCGCCCTTGATGACCATCTTGGGCTTGGCGCCGAAGGAGTTGATCGGCCAGAGCACGATGTCGGCGAGCTTGCCCGGCTCCAGGGAGCCGATGTGGTCGGCGGTGCCGGAGGCGATGGCCGGGTTGATGGTGAGCTTGGCGAGGTAGCGCAGGACGCGGAAGTTGTCGTTGCGGTCGGTGTCGCCGGCGAGCTTGCCGCGCTGGTCCTTGCAGTGGTGGGCGGTCTGGAAGGCGCGGGTGAAGGACTCCCCGATGCGGCCCATGGCCTGCGAGTCGGAGGAGAAGATCGAGATGACGCCCTCGTCGTGCAGGACGGTCTCGGCGGCGATGGTCTCGGCGCGCACCCGGGAGTCGGCGAAGGAGACGTCCTCGGGGATGTCGTGGCTGAGGTGGTGGCAGACCATCACCATGTCGAGGAGCTCGTCGACGGAGTTGACGGTGTAGGGCAGGGTCGGGTTCGTCGAGGACGGCAGGACGTTGGCCTCGCCGGCGATCCGCATGATGTCGGGGGCGTGGCCGCCGCCGGCGCCCTCGGTGTGGAAGGTGTGGATGGTGCGGCCGTCGATCGCGGAGAGGGTGTCCTCGAAGTAGCCGCCCTCGTTGAGGGTGTCCGTGTGGATGGCGACCTGGACGTCGTACTCGTCGGCGACGCGCAGCGCCGTGTCGATCGCGGCCGGGGTGCTGCCCCAGTCCTCGTGCACCTTGAGGCCGCACACGCCCGCCTCGACCTGTTCGCGCAGGGCTCCGGGCAGCGAGCCGTTGCCCTTGCCGAGGAGGCCGACGTTGACCGGGAGGTCCTCGACGGCCTGGTACATCCGGCCGATGTTCCACGGGCCGGGCGTACAGGTGGTGCCGTTGGTGCCGTCGGAGGGGCCGGTGCCGCCGCCGATGAGGGTGGTGATGCCGTTGCTCAGCGCCTCCTGGGCCTGCTGGGGGGCGATGAAGTGGATGTGGGTGTCGATGCCGCCGGCGGTGGCGATCAGGTGCTCGCCGGAGATGACCTCCGTACCGGGGCCGATCACGAGCTTGGGGTGCACGCCGCTCTGGGTGTGCGGGTTGCCGGCCTTGCCGACGGCGGTGATGAACCCGTCCTTGACGCCGATGTCGCCCTTGACGACGCCGAGGACCGGGTCCAGGACGACGACGTTGGTGATGACCAGGTCGAGTGCGCCCTGGACGGAGGTGGCGGCCGGGTCCTGGGCCATGCCGTCGCGGATGCCCTTGCCGCCGCCGTAGACGGCCTCGTCGCCGTAGTGGCCCTGGTTGAAGTCCTTCTCGACCTCGACCACGAGGTTGGTGTCGGCGAGGTGGAAGCGGTCGCCGACGGTGGGTCCGAACAGGTCGGTGTACTGCTTGCGGGAGAGCATGGCCATCAGAGGGTGCCTTCCTTGCGGTCGTCCTTGCGGTCGTCCTTGTGGTCGTCCTTGTGGTCGAGTTCGGTGCCCTTGAAGCCGAGCGCGATCGCCCGGCCGATGGCGCGGGCGCGCGTGTCGGCGGACTTGATGCCGCCGTCGACGAGGTTGGCGAAGCCGACCAGGCGGCCGTGCCCGCCGAACTCGGCGAGCGTGACGTCCTGGGTGACGCCGGGCTCGAAGCGCACGGCGGTGCCGGCCGCGATGTCCAGGTGCTTGCCGTAGGCGGCGTTGCGGTCGAAGTCGAGGGCGCGGTTGGCCTCGAAGAAGTGGTAGTGGGAACCGACCTGGATCGCCCGGTCGCCCGTGTTGCTGACCGTGACGGTGACCGTGGCGCGGCCGGCGTTGATCTCCACCGGGTCGTCGCCGTACAGGTACGTGGCGCCACCAGACATGGCTGGCCCTTCCTCTCCCTCGGTTCAGTGGGTTCGTTCAGTGATGCGTGTGGACGTGCGTGTGGCTGTGCGCGGAAGCGTGGCTGTGCCCAGCACCTTGACCCTGCCCAGGACCGTGACCGTGGCCCGCGCCCGGCCCGTGGCTGTGGGCGTAGCCGTGCCCGTGCTCCGCGTCGAGTCCGGCCGCGACGCCGTCCTCGCCGTGGCCGAGCAGGTGCAGGGCCGCCGCCGTGCGGGCCGCGACCACCCCCGCGATCGCGGCGGGGCGCAGCAGCGGTCCGCCGTCGCGGACGCCGGCCGGTGCCGGCGGCGCGACCGCCCGCCCGAAGGAGGCCGGGACGGCGGTGACCGTGCGGGCGCCGAGGAGGCGGCAGCGTTCGGCGCCGTCGGCGGGGTCGGGGTCGCCGCCCGCGAGGGCCACCTCGACCAGGCGGTGGTGCCCGTACTGGCGGACGAGCCGGGCGATCCGGAAGAGCTCGGCGTCCTCGAACGGTCCGGCCGCCGGCGCGGTGACCAGGATCGCGCCGTCCGGGTCGGGATCGGTGCCGGCCGCGGCGCGCAGCCAGCCGACGAGGTGTTCGGCGGCGCCGAACGGCGCGGTGAGGGCGAGCCGGCCGCGGGCCTCGCCGGCGGCGAGCCAGTGCAGGGCGCGGGCGCTGTCGGCGACGAGCTTCGGGTCGCGGCCGAGCGTCATGGGGACGACGCACACCGGTCCGCCGGTGGCGGCGAGCGCCGAGCGGACGGCCGCGGCGAGGTCGCGTCCCGGGGCGGCCGCCGCGTGGATCGCGGGCCCGCGCTCCACCAGGGGGGCGAGGTCGCGGGCGTGGCCGCTCTCGTGGCCGCCGGCCAGCACCACGGTGGCGGCCCGGCGGTCGGCGGTCACTCAGGCACCGACCGGGTCGTGGCAGGAGACGAGCTTGGTGCCGTCGAGGAAGGCGGCCTCGACCTGGAGCAGCGGGAGCATCTCGCGCACACCGGGCATGACGTCGGCGCTGCCGATGACCTGCTTGCCGATCTCCATGCACTCGGCGACGGTGCGCCCGTCCCGGGCGCCCTCCATGATGGCCTCGCTGATCAGTGCGCAGGCCTCGCTGTAATTCAGCTTCACGCCGCGGTCGCGGCGTTTGCGGGCCAGATCGGCCACGACGTAGATGTACAGCTTGTCCATCTCGCGCGGGGACAGGTTCACGGGGATCACGCTTCCTTTCCGGCATTTCGAAGAGGCTTCGAAGAAACGCGGGGGAGTTCGGGGAATGGGACGGACCCTCAGATTCGGCGCAGCCGCGGAACGGCCGGCACCGCCGCGAGGAACAGCACTGTGGTAACGACGAACGGCCATGTGAAGGCATGGCTGCCGAAGGGGGCGGCGACGGCGTCGATCGCCGGGGTCAGCACGGTCGCGGCGACCGCGCCGAGCAGCGCGTAGGCCGCGCTCCACGCTCCGGGGGCGACGAACACCCCGCAGAGGGCCATCGCCACCAGCACGCCGTTGTAGCCCAGCAGCCCCTCGCCGACGGCTTCGGCCGGGGCGCCGAGGGCCCAGGCGGTGACCAGCGAGGTGGCGCTGCCCGCGCAGGCCGTGAGGGCGGCGAGGCGGCTGGCCGCGAGGAGCCCGGCGAGGAACAGCAGGCCGACGTACCACTGGGACATGAAGAAGATCTGGCCGATGTTGGCGAAGAAGCCGTGCCACAGCTGGTCCCAGGTCGGCCCGGTGGGGCCGGTGGCGGGCAGGGGCAGGGCGGCCGGGGTGGGGGCGCCGTGCCACAGCTGACGGAAGCCCGGCGCCGCCGCCGTGGTCGCGGTGGCGACGAGGCAGAACGGCTCGGTGAGCACGGGCAGCCGCCGGGCGGCGAGCAGGGTGGTGAGGCCCGCGGTGAGGACGACGGAGACGACGGCGCCGAGCACCGCGACGACGAGGGTCGCCGGGTGTCCGGGATCGAGGAAGACCGCGCAGCTCAGGGCCACGAGGCAGCCGTTGTAGCCGTGCAGCCCCGCTCCCACGGCTGCGGGTGCCAGCTGCAATCCGTACGCGGTGCCGGTGCCGACGACGCTGCCGAGCAGGCCGTAGACGCCGTACTGCCAGCCGGCGGCGAAGAGTGCGGCCACGAAGAAGAGGCCGCACACGGCCGACGGCAGGAAATCCACCTGGGCGATTCCGCGCAGGACTTCGATCCCCAGCCTGAGGGATATCGGGCGAGTGGCCGCCGGAGCCGCCGGTTCGTCCTTTTCCTGAGCCATTCGTCGCACCAATTCCCGCTACGGCTTTCCACCGCAAGGCGAAGTTCCCCGCGAAGCTGTTCGACGTGCCCTTACGAACGACTCGCGATTCCGTCGGAACCGTACTCCTGCGGATCGCCGACATGCTCGCACACACCAGGTTACGGGCGAATGACAATTGGTGATCAACCCGCCCCTGAGCTGCAACAATCTGTTGAATCTGCAGGTCGAAGGCCCCCCTGAAGACGTCCATTCTTTGCGAAGTTTTACTCATGGCTGCCGCGACGGAGAAGGTGGCCAGGCCGATGAATTCCACCCGAATCAACTCCTGACCGGCAATTCGGACACCCTGCGCCGCGAACCGGCGGCCCGAAAACGCCCGCCGTCCCGGGTAAGCGGTTCCGCCCCCGGGTGGGCTCCGGGAGGGTGAGGAGGTGCTCATGGGAGAACCGAAGAACGACCGGGACGACGGGTTCCGGGCCTTCATCGTCGCGGCCTGGCCACGGCTGCTGCGGACGGCCTACCTGCTGGCCGGCGAGCAGTACGCCGCCGAGGACCTGGTGCAGTCCGCCGCCGAGCAGGCCTGCGCGTCCTGGCACAGGGTGCGCCGCGCCGACGACGCGTACGCCTACGTCCGCCGGATCCTGGTCAACCGGCACGCCCGCCACCACCGGCGCCGGCCGCCCGAGCTGCTGGTCGACGCCGTGCCGGACGCGCCCGGCACGGAGGACGGCTACCGCCGCTCCGACCAGCGCTCGGCGCTGCTGACCGCCCTGGCCACGCTGCCGCCCCGGCAGCGGGAGGCCGTGGTGCTGCGGCACTGGGAGGACCTGAGCGACAGCCAGGCCGCCGCGGCGATGGGCTGCTCGACGGGAGCCGTGCGCAGCCACGCGGCGAAGGGGATAGCGAAGCTGCGGCAGACCGCGGCGCTGAGGGAACTCACCGACATGACGCACAACGGAGGCCAGGCATGACCGGCAACGAGGGCTTTGAGGGCAACGGCGGCGACGAGCAGGACCTGTGGGTCGGACTCGAACTGGCCGACGCGGCGGCCGGGGCCGCGGTCGGCCCGGTGCCGGTGGACCGGATCGTGGCGGGCGGGCGCCGCATCCGGCGCCGCCGCCGGGCGGTCGTGGGCGCGGTCGCGCTGACCGCGGTGGTGGTCCTGGGCGGCGGCGCGTTCGCGGGCCTGGGCGGGCGGACGGCGGGCGGCACGACGATCGGCGCGGCCGGCGGCGCACCGCTGTCCGCACCGACACCCGCGGCGACGTCCGGCTCCACGCCCTCCGTGTCGACGGCGGCGCGGGATCCCCTGAGCCCCCTCCGCGTCGTGCTCGCGGAGGGCACCGCCAACGGCAAGGAGTGGAAGGTGTGGGCGGCGCTGTGGACGCTCGCGCCGAAGGAGGAGGCGTTCCGGCAGGCGCAGGCCATCGCCGCGGAGCGGCGCGCGGTCGACCCCGAGGTGCCGGAGCCGACGGAGGCGTACGTCCGGCAGTACTGGCAGCCCCACGACGACGTCGTGAACCTCTACTTCACGCTCGGCGGCGTCCGGCTGCCGCACGACCAGGAGTTCACCACGCGCTCCGCCACCCAGGCCCCGCCCCCCGGAGGCGAGGCGCTCACCGGCACCAGCCTCGGCCACTGGGGCAAGGACGACACCGCGGCACCGGCGGACGTGGCGGTGGTCTCGGTCGCCCCCGACGTCGCCAGGGTCGCGGTGACCTGGGCGGACGGCACGACCACGGAGCCGCCGCTGGTCACCGTCGCGGACTCGCCGATCCGCTGGGTCGCGGTGCCCCGCAAGGCCGGTACCCGGGCCGAGACCTGGCGGGAGTTCGGCCGCGACGGCGCCGAGCTCCCGAACCGCGAGCTCGGCTTCCTGAAGTGACGGCGGGCTTCCCTGCGTGAGCCGAAGGACACGCCCCGGCGCCGGCGTCGTCCGGTCCGCGGCGGGTAGAGGGTCGGACATGGATGCGATATTGGTGGAAGAGGACTTCGTCCACATCGACGGCACCGACATGAACGCGATCCTCGAACTGCTCGGCCGGCTGGGCCTCGACGCCGAGCCGACCGCGCCGCGCGGCGGCGGCCGGGGCCGCCAGTGGGAACTGACGATGCACTGGCAGACGCATGGTCCCATCTCGGAGGCCACCGAGAACGGGCTGCGCGACACGGCCGGCCGGATCAGGGAGCACTTCGTCGCCGCCGGCAAGCGGGCCCCGTCGAAGGTCGTCCTGTGCGGGCGGGACGGGCTCGTGCTCCGGACCTTCCAGTAACCCGCCCGTGCCTCCGCAGCGGGAGTGGGAAGTCGGTGCGGCCGACTTCCCCCACCCCCCCCCGCCAAGTCCCCCCCCCGCCACCCCCCGCCGGCGCGGGCCCCCCCCGGCGCCAACACCGGGGGGCGGACGGGCGGGGCTCGTGCCGCCCAACTACACGCACCCCCCGGGGGCCTGCGCGGGGGTTGGGGTATGGGGGGGCGGCCCACTCCCCACTCCCGCACGCTCATCGTCCCGCGCGCTCATCCCCCTGCCTGCTCGTCCCCCTGCCTGCTCATCCACGGGGGCTCATCCCCGCACGATCAGCCCCGCGTGATCAGCCCTGCACGATCAGCCCTGCACGATCAGCCGCGCGCGCCCGGCTCCACGCCCCTCGCGCGGCCGACGGCGCTGAGCACCGCCCGCACGCCCGCCGTCAGGACCGACGCGTCGCGCCCGGCGCCCCAGCGCACCTCGTCGCCGACCCGGGCCTCCACGTAGGCGACCGCGTCCGGGCCCGACCCGACGGCGTGTTCGCTGAAGTGCAGGATCTCCACGCCCAGCGCGTCGGCCACCGCGTCCAGCGGGCCGGAGCCCGTACCCGACCGGCCGTCGACCTCGGCCCGGTCGCCGGTGACCGTCCACGCCCACGGCGGCGCCGCGTCCAGGTACTCGGTGCGGAACAGCGCGTACAGCTCCTCCCCCGTCACCTCGCGCCCGCTGTCGTCCGTCGCCTCCTGCACGACGCGCGAGAACTCGATCTGGAGCCGCCGGGGCAGCTCCAGCCCGTGCCCGGTCTGCAGGAGGTAGGCGATCCCGCCTTTGCCGGACTGGCTGTTGACCCGGATCACCGCCTCGTAGTCGCGCCCGAGGTCCGCCGGGTCGATCGGCAGGTAGGGCACGTCCCACGGCGCCTCCCGCTCCGGCACGCCCAACCCGGCGGCCACCTTGGCGTGGTGGGCGAGGCCCTTCCTGATGGCGTCCTGGTGGGTGCCGGAGAAGGCGGTGTGGACGAGGTCCCCGGCGTACGGGTGCCGCTCGGGCACCGGCAGCCGGTTGCAGTGCTCGACGGTGCGCCGGACGGCGTCGATGTCGGAGAGGTCGAGCATCGGGTCGACGCCCTGGGTGTGCAGGTTCAGCGCGAGCGTCACCAGGTCGACGTTGCCGGTGCGCTCGCCGTTGCCGAACAGGCAGCCCTCGACGCGCTGCGCCCCGGCCAGGACGGCGAGTTCGGCGCACGCGACGCCCGTCCCGCGGTCGTTGTGCGGGTGGACGGAGAGGACGACCGACTCTCGCCGCTCCAGGTGGCGGTGCAGGTACTCGATCTGGTCGGCGTAGACGTTGGGGGTGGCGATCTCGACGGTCGCGGGCAGGTTGTGGACCACCGGGCGGTCGGGGCTCGCGTCCCACAGCGCGGTGAGGCCGTTGCACACCTCCAGGACGTAGTCCGGCTCGGTCAGGTTGAACACCTCGGGCGAGAACTGGAAGCGCACGCCCTCGCGCCCCTCGGCCCGCCGGGCCATGTGCTCGGCGGCCCCGACGATCAGCTCGCGCACCTCCTCCCGGCCCCGGCCGAGGACGACGTCCCGCCAGACCGGGGCGGTCGCGGTGTAGAGGTGGACGACCACCCGCGGCAGGCCCTCGACGGCCTCGAAGGTGCGGTCGATGAGGTCGGCGCGGGCGGCGGTGAAGACGACGATCGTGACGTCCTCCGGCACCGCCCCCGGCACGGTGGCGAGTTGGCGCACGAAGTCGAAGTCGGCCCGGCTGGCGGAGGGGTAGCCGACCTCGATCTCCTTGAAGCCCATGGCCAGGAACAGGTCGAACATCCGCTGCTTGCGCGCCGGGTCCATCGGCTCGGCGAGTGCCTGGTTGCCGTCGCGCAGGTCGACGGGCACCCACAGCGGGGCCCGCTCGATCCGCTGCCCGGGCCAGCGCCGCAGCAACGCGGGCACGTGGACCCGCTCGTGGGCGGGACGGTAGCGGTGGGAGGGCATCGTGCCGCCGCGCTGGGGGTTCCAGGCGGGGGCGCCGGCCGGGACGGGACCGGCCGGGGCGCGCAGGGTCGTCGTGTGACGGGGCGTTGCGTGACTGGGCGTTGCATGGGAGGGCGTCGTGTGAGGCGGCGTCGCGTGAGAAGTGGGCGTGCGCGGGGTCGGGACGGGCATGCGGGGTCCTTCGGTGAGTACCGGTGACCGGCAGGACGACGCCCCGCAGCGGGGTGCCGGTCCGGTCAGACCCCGCTGCGGCCGCCGAGGAGGAGACGCCGCTGCTGCATGGCCGGTAGACTAGCCACACCACAACTCCTCAGACAACCTGACAGGTGAACGCGATGTCCCCGATCGGCCCCCTGCGCCCCTCCCCCCTGGCCGAACAGGCCGCCGCGCGGATCGAGGAGCAGATCACCTCCGGACACTGGCCGGTCGGCGGCAAGCTGCCCGGCGAGGTCGCGCTGGCGAAGGAGCTCGGCGTCGGCCGCTCGACCGTCCGTGAGGCCCTGCGCGCGCTGGCGGGGGCCGGCCTCGTGCAGAGCCGCCAGGGCGCGGGCGTCTTCGTGACCGCGGACCGGCCGGCCGGGGACTGGGCGACCCGGCTGCGCCGGGCGGAGCTCGCGCACGTCTACGAGGTGCGCACGATGGTCGAGGTGCAGGCGGCCCGGCTGGCGGCGACCCGGCGGACGGACGCCGACCTGGCCGCCGTCGACACCGCGCTCGCGGCACGACTCGCGGCCGGCGCGGCGGACGACGGGGCCTTCGTCGACGCGGACATCGCGCTGCACACCGCCGTCGTGGCGGCGGCTCACAACCCGGTGCTGGACGACCTGTTCGCCCAGTTCGTCCCCGTCCTGCGGGAGCACCTGGTCGCGCTCGTCGGACTGCTGGGGCTGCGCGCCAGGGACCCGGACCACGGCCACGACGCCCACGCCGGCCTCGTCGGGGCGCTGCACCGCGCGGACGCCGAGGAGGCCGGACGGGTGCTCGCGGAGGAGCTGGAGGCCACGCGGGCGCGGCTGCTCGGGACCTGATGGCATGTCCGCGATGGACGTCACACACTCTTCACGCGGGCGCCACCTTCCGGGCAGCCACGTACATGACACTGAGCCGCACGGCTCCGAACAGGTGTCGTTCGCTGACGAACGGTCAACGGGGAGATGACATTGTGTCGAAGCGGTGCATGAGCACCGTCCAGACGGCGAACGGGCTTTCACTCCAATAACACGGTATGACTAGTATCGCTTCGTCAAAAAGCCCGCCCTAAGGAGTCAGCTCTGCGCGCGCGTGCGAATCGGCGGCCCCCGACGCCGAAGGCCCCCCGCAGGCGTCCGCGCCTGTCCCTGCGGACGGCGCTGCTCGTCCTGGCCGTCGTCCCCAGCATCGCCCTCGCCCTGCTCTGGGCGGTCACCAGCGGCGAGACGCTCTCCTCCTTCCAGCGGCAGGCCGCCCAGGGCATGCTCGCCCAGAAGGCCGGCCAGCCGTCCAACATCGTCTACTACAACCTCCAGGAGGAGCGCCGGCTCAGCGCCGAGGCGCTCGCCCGGCCCGGCGCCAACGCCGACCAGCTGCGCAGGCAGCGGCAACTGACGGACGACGCGGTGCGCCAGTTCCAGGCGCTCTCCGGCGAGACCGCCGACGAGGCCCCCGCCGAGGTGCGCACCGCCGTCGCCGAGGCCCGCCAGGCGCTCGGCCGGCTCGGCGAGCAGCGGGCCGCCGTCGACCGCGCCACCATCGACCAGCAGTCGCTGTACGCCTACTACACCGACCTGATCGCCGTGGACCTGCGGCTGTTCACCGCGCTCAGCCACGTCGACACCGGCGAGATCACCTGGATCTCCAAGACCCTCGTCAACGCCTTCTGGGCCAAGGAGATGCTCGCCCGCGAGGACGCGATCCTGGCCCGCGGCTGGCCCTCCGGGCGGCTCGGCGTCGCCGAGTACCAGCAGGTGCAGGAGGCGATCGGGGCGCAGGACCACCTGTTCGCCGTCCAGATCGCGCCGTACGTCCCCGCCGCGGAGGCCCCGGCCTGGCACGACCTGATGAACAGCCCGTCCTGGCAGGCCAAGACGGCCGTCGAGCAGGCGCTGACCAGGCCGACGGCCGCCGAGCCGGGCGGCGCCACGGTCAAGCTGCCGCCGATGCAGGACCAGTGGCGCCAGGCCGTCGACCAGGTCAACCCGCAGCTCGTCAAGGCGATCGAGACCCGCACCGACGGCGTGGTCAAGGTCGGCCTGGACTCCATCGTCTCGCTCCTGACCACCGTCGTGCTGACCGCCGTCGTCGGCCTGGTCGCCGTCGTCGGGATCGGCATCGCGAGCTGGCGCCTCAGCCGCTCGCTGCGCCGCCGGATCAAGGAGCTCCAGACCCAGGCCGAGGCGCTGGAGCGCACCCTGCCCGAGGTCGTGGAGCGCCTCGGGCGCGGCGAACAGGTCGACGTCGAGGCCGAGAGCCGCGCGATCACGGCCGCCGCCGGCACCCTGCGCGGCGGCGGCACCGACGAACTCGCCACCCTCGGCCAGGCGCTCAACGCCGCCCGCACCTCCGCCCTGGAGACCGCCGTGCGGCAGGCCGAGCAGCACCGCGGCTTCGAGCGGCTGCTCCAGCGCATCGCCCGCCGCACCCAGCTGCTGATCGGCCGCCAGCTGCGGCGCCTGGACGAGCTGGAGCGCAAGCACGAGGACCCGGAGGTCCTGGAGGGCCTGTTCGACCTCGACCACCTCACCGCGCGCCTGCGCCGCTACGAGGAGAACCTCGTCATCATGGCCGGCGGCCAGCCGCAGCGGCGCTGGCGCAAGCCCGTCCCGCTGCTGGACGTGCTGCGCGCCGCGCAGGGCGAGGTGCAGGACTACCGGCGGATCATGCTGGACGTCGAGGGCCACCCCTGGCTCTCCGAGCGGGCCGTCGGGCCGGTCGCCCACGTGCTCGCCGAGCTGATGGAGAACGCCACCACCTTCTCCAAGCCGCCGACGCCGGTCGAGGTCAGGGCCGCCATGGTCGGGCGCGGGCTGGCGGTGGAGATCGAGGACCGCGGCCTCGGCATGGACCCGGAGCAGTACGACGCGGCCAACGCGCTGATGCTCCGCCCGCCGGCCCGCATCGACGTCCTGGAGCGCGGGGACGACATCCGCCTCGGCTTCCACGTCGTCGCCCGGCTGGCCGCCAACACCGGCCTGAAGGTCGAGTTCCGCCCCTCCGCGTTCGGCGGCACCCGGGTGGTCGTCCTCGTGCCGTCCGAGCTCGTCATCGACGGCGACGCCGGGCTGCCCGACGCCGCCCACGCGCCGGCCGCGGCCGCCGGGCCGATCCCGCTCGTGCGGCGCTCGCGCAAGGCGCTGATGACGGCGTCCAACGAGGCGCCCGAGGCGCGGCCGGTCCACGCGCTCTCCCCGGCGGACTCCTTCGGGGTGGCCGGCGGGGGCCACGCCCTGGCCGGACCCGCCGGGTCCTCCGGGTCCTCCGGGTTCTCCGGGCACATCGAGTACGCCGGGCACGCCGAGCCGGCCACCGGGGCACCGGCCGGGGCAGCGGCCGGGGCGTTCGAGCCCGCAGGTCGGCACGCCGCACCACTCGTCGTGCCCGACGCCGCACCACTCGCCGCGCCGCAGGGCGGCCCGTCTCCCGACCCGTACGCCGATCAGCACGCCGCTCACCACCCCGGCCGGCGCAGCGCACAGCACGCCGACCAGCCGATCGAGCACAGCTCCCCGGCCCCGGACACGGCCCTCGACCAGGCGCCCTCGCACGACGCGCCCGCCCACGAGGCCCACGACGCCCCCGCCTACCCGGACATCGCCTACGCCCTGGTGACGGACGCCGAGGCCCCGTACGCCGACGAGCAGTACCGCCCGGCCGACCACTACCGGCTGGCCGAGCGGCGCCGCCGCCGCGAGTACGCCTCCGCCGTGCCGCTCAGCCCCGCCGACGGCCACCAGCCGCCGCTGCCGCAGCGCATCCGCCAGGCCAGCCTCGCGGCCGAGCTGCGCGTCCCGCCGCCGCCCGGCGAGCAGACGGAGCCCCAGCGGCCCGCCCCGGCCGCCCCCGTGGCGGACGGGCAGCCCGCCGGCGGCCCGTTCCAGCGCCCGGTGCGCCGCTCCGGCGCCACCATCGGCGCCTTCCAGCGCCAGTCCCGCGCCGCCCGCGCGCAGGGCCTCCAGGGCGGCTCCCAGGACAGCGGCGAGACCCCCCTCCCCCGGACCGCCACCCCGCCGGTTCCCCCCACCGCCCCGGCCGGCTCCCCGACGCACGCACCGGAGCCCTCCCCCTGGGCGCTGCCGGCCACGGACCCCCGAACGACACGAACGGATGACCAGTCATGAACCGCACGATCGCCACCCACCAGGACATCGACTGGCTGCTGGACGGACTCGTCGACTCGGTCCCCGGGACCAGGAACGCCGTCCTGCTCTCCGACGACGGCCTGGTCGTCAGCCACTCCCGCAGCATCGAGCGCGCCGACGCCGAGCGCCTGGCCGCCGTCGCCACCGGCCAGCAGAGCCTGGCCCGCGGCGTCGGCCAGCTCTTCGACGGCGGGCCGGTCCACCAGGTGATCGTCGAGCTCGCCGAGTGCTGGCTGTTCGTCATCGCCGCCGCCCAGGGCACCCACCTCGCCGTCGTCGCCTCCCAGGAGGTCGACGCCGAGGTGATGTCGGTGGCCATGCACACCCTGGTGCAGCAGGTCGGCCAGAAGCTCGGCACCCCCGTCCGCGGCGAGGCCGCCCCCGGCTCGTTCGACGCCTTCGCCGCCCGCCGGCCCGGCGCCACCGGACGGGGCTGACGCGGGTGGGCCCGCACTGGAGCGAACTCGACGACGAGGACGACGACTTCGCCGCCGGGACGATGGTGCGCCCGTACACCATCACCCGCGGCCGCACCGCGCCCGAACGCGACGACCTCACCCTGATCACGGTGCTCACCACCGACGAGGAGGAGGCCGCCCGGGCCCTCGCGCGCAGCCGCGGCGGCGTCCGCGCCCTCCAGCCCGAACACCGGGCGATCCTCGACCGCTGCCGCCGCCCGGCCGCGGTCGCCGAGGTGGCGGCCGGCCTGGACCTCCCGGTGTCGGTCACCAAGATCCTGCTCGGCGACCTGATCGCCCAGGGCCTGCTGCGGGCCCGTGCGCCGCTCTCGGTGGCCCGGGCCGCCGGCGGCGCGGACCTCGGCCTGCTCACGGCCGTACGCGAAGGACTCCGGAGACTGTGACCATGGCAACACCCCACCCCGCAGCCCCCGCCGCCGTCAAGATCCTCATCGCGGGCGGCTTCGGCGTCGGCAAGACCACCCTCGTCGGCACGGTCAGCGAGGTCGCCCCGCTGCGCACCGAGGAGTACCTGACCAAGGCCAGCGTCGGCGTCGACGACCTGGCCGGCGTGGACCAGAAGGACACCACGACCGTCGCGCTCGACTTCGGGCGGATCACCGTCAGCCCGGAACTCGTCGTCTACCTGTTCGGCACCCCCGGCCAGGAGCGCTTCTGGTTCATGTGGAACGACCTGGTCAACGGCGCCCTCGGCGGCATCGTCATCGCCGACACCCGGCGGCTGGACACCAGTTTCGCCTCCATCGACTTCTTCGAGAGCCGGGGCATCCCGTTCGTGGTCGCGATCAACTGCTTCCACGGCCACAACACCCGCACCCCCGACGAGATCCGGGCCGCGCTCGACCTCGACCCGCAGGTGCCGATGCTGATCGGCGACGTCCGCGAACGGGCCTTCGGACGGGACCTCCTGCTCGCCCTCGTCGACCACCTGATGGACCTCGCCGGCACCGCCGCCCCCGTCGGCTGATCCGGCTCGCCCTTCACTCCCTGGAGCCCCGCATGACCTCTCCCCTGCGCGTCCTCGTCCACGGCGGCGGCATCGGCGGCCTCACCCTCGCCACCGCCCTCGCCCGGCGCGGCCACCACGTCGACGTCGCCGAACTGCGCGACGGCCTGGAGGCGCTGGGCGTCGGCATCATCCAGCCGTCCAACGCCCTGCACGTGATGCGCGAGATCGGCGTCCTGGACGCCTGCCTGGCCGCCGGCTTCGAGTGGGAGGTGCTGACCATCTGCGACCCGGCCGGCGCCACGCTCGCCCGGATCCCGCAGCCCCGCATGGGCGACGCCCCCGCCAACAACGGCATCCCGCGGCCCGCCCTCGCCGAGCTGCTCGGCGCCGCCGCCACCGCGGCCGGGGCCCGCCTGCGCTTCGGCACGACGATCGCCGAACTCGCCGACGACGCCGACGGGGTGGACGTCACCCTCACCGACGGCCACGGCGGCCGCTACGACCTCGTGGTCGGCTTCGACGGCATCGGCTCGCCGCTGCGCAGGCGCCTGTACGGGGAGAAGTACCCGCCCGAGTACACCGGCTTCGCCAACTGGCGTGTCACGCTGCCGCGTTCGCCCGAGGTGCGGGGCGTCGTGATGTCCGCCGGGAACCTGGCGGCCAAGGCGCTGCTCACCCCGATCAGCGCCGAACTCATGTACCTGGGCTCGGTGTTCGCCGAGCCCGAGGACTTCAGGCCGGACCCGGAGCGCGCCCACGAGCAGCTCGCCGAGCGCCTGGCCGGCTTCGGCGGCCCCGTCGCCGAAGCCCTCGCCCAGGTCACCGACCCGGCCGCGGTGGTCTACTCGCGCATCTCCCAGGTGACCGTCGAGGAGCCCTGGCACATCGGACGCGTCGCCCTCGCCGGCGACGCCGCCCACGCCAGCACCCCGCACCTCGCCCAGGGCGCGGCCATGGCCGTCGAGGACGCGCTCGTGCTCGCGCTGAGCCTCGACGCCGCCGACTCCGTCGAGGCCGCCCTCACCGCCTGGGAGGAGCGCCGCCGCCCGCGCGCGCTCTGGGTGCAGGCGCTCTCCCGCGCGATCCTCAAGCAGGAGACCGGAACGCCCACGACGCCGGAGGAGGACGAGCTGCTGAAGGTCGGCATCCCGGGCGCGGCGCACGTGCTCGTCAAGCCGTACTGACGACCCGCCGTACTGACGACCCGCCGCGCCGACGACCCGCCGTACTGACGGCGGTCCGGTTCACGGTCGGGCGGTGACGTCCCGGCGGCGGTCCCAGACCGCCGCCGAGATCCGCGCGACCAACCGGGCCGCCGGGTCGGCGGTGCCGTGGCCGGAGGCGAGCGGGCCGGTGTAGCAGACGGCGATCAGGTAGGGCGGGCAGTCGTCCGGGTAGACGACGCCCACGCTGTGCCGGGCGCCGGTGACCCAGCCGTTCTTGAACGCGATCCGGGTGCCCGGCGGCAGTCCGGCCGCGAGGTCCACCCGGTAGGCGTTGCGCTCCAGGAGGGCCAGCAGCTCGGGCTCGCCGTCCAGGGAGCGCAGGAGCCGGACGAGGTCGCGGGCGGTCACCAGGTTGTCGACGCCGGCCTCGCGCGCGGCGGCGTCCTCGATCCCGCGCGGGGTGGCACTGTGCGTCGCCCCGGCCCGCCGCCAGACCCCGGCCACCGCCTCGGGGCCGACGGCGGCGAGGCACAGGTTGGTGGCGAGGTTGGAGGAGTGGGTGATCATCCGCTCGGCGAGCGTACGCAGCGGCGCAGTACCGCCGAGGAGCTCCCAGGGCAGCTGATCGCCGTCGCCGTCACGGGAGTTGGCGAACTCGCCGCCCACCGCCGAGTCGAACCGGTTCACCACGGGCACCTCGGCGTCCAGGTCGACGCCGCTGCGGTGCAGCGCCGCGAGCACGGCGACCTTCATGGTGCTCGCCGCGTAGTGCCGGACGTCCGCCGCGCGCCCGAACACCGGCTCACCGCTCCCCCAGGGAGCCACCACCACAGACAACATCCGGCAAGCGTAGGCCCGGGGGCGGCCAGCGGCGAACAAAAAACAGCTGACAGATAACAGATTTCAAACTCTGTTATCTGTCAGCTGTTATCTGTTATCTGTCACCCGTCAGCTGTCGGTACGTCAGCTGCTCGGGCGCGGGGACGGGAGGGCGGCCGTGCCCGCGAGGAGGGGCCATTCGCGGTGGAAGGGCGGCAGCGGGAGCTTGCCCTCGATGATCGGGGTGCCGAAGATCTTCAGGTGCGCGGTGAGCGCGCCGTTCAGGTCGATGCCGCCGACCACCGACCAGCTGCCCTGCGCCTGCGGGGTGCCGCCCGGAACGTCGGCGCTCAGCGAACCCTCCGCCTTCGCGCTCAGGTAGGGCGCGACGGTGGTCTCCACGCCGACCGTGTCGTACAGGCCGACGCTGGCCTCGGCGCCGAGCGCGGCGCGGACGCCGGCCTTGCCGTTCAGCCGCAGGTGGACCGGGGAGACCTTGGTGTCGGCGGCGTCGCTGATCGGGGCCCAGCCCTTGCCGCCGGTGTAGTCGGCGCGCACCGACCACGTGCCGGTGGCCTCCTGCTCGGCCTCCACGTGGACCTGGCCGTCGGCGCTGATCTCCAGGTAGCAGGTGAGGCCGAGGTTGACCACGACGGGCAGGCCCGCGACGGTCAGCACCGGGCTCGCCTGGAGCTTGGCGAACGGCAGCCGCACGGGCGCCGCGCCGGTGCTGCGGGCGAGGTCGCCGGTGACCTTCCAGTGGGCATTGGCCCCGAGGTCGAAGCCGATGGACGCCGTGCGCGGGCTGCCCGCGGCGGCGCCGTGGTAGGCGAAGTGGACGGCGGGGTGCAGCTGGAGGGAGCCGGTCGCCGCCACGCTCGCGCCCTCGGGCAGCGGGATCGGGGCGTTGACGTCGACCTCCAGCGTGCCGGAGGCGTCGGCCTGCACGCCGCCGGAGCCGGCGCCGACGGTCGCCTTGAGGTCCTTGACCAGCGGCGTCACCTTGATGCCGTGCGGGTCGACGGCGACCTTGCCGTCCGCCTCGGTACCGCCGAGCAGTTCGGCGAGCGTGGCCGGGCGGGTGGCGAGCTTGATGCTGTCGCCGGCGCCGGGCTGGACGCCGGTGACGGCGACGAGCGCACCCTGGGGCGCGGCGGCGGTCGGCGGGCTGGCGATCAGCGCACCGGGCTGCACGGCGGCAGCGGCGCTCGCGGACGCGCTCGGCGAGGCCTTCGACGGCGCGGCCGACGGGGCGCTCGGGCTCGCGGTCGGCGCGGCCGTGCCCGGGGCTGCCGTGCCCGGGGCTGCCGACAGGACGGCCGTGCCGCCGGCCGGGTCGTATGCCGTGAGCTGGAGGTTCTTCGCGGTGGCGGTGACGGCGCCACCGTCCTTGCCCGGCGTGCCGATCGCGGCCTGCTGGGCTCCGGCGGGGGCCGCCGCGACGGTCGCGGCCGCCGTCGGGCGCCCGGTGGGCGCGGCGGCGGCCGTGGTGGCGCGGGCGCGCGGGGCGCCGGAGGTCGGGGCGACACCGGCCGGACCGGTGTCGGTCGCCGTGGCGGCGACGGGGGTAGCGGCCGGCTCGGTGGCGGCCTGGGGGGTACCGGTGGACGTCGGCCCGCACGCGGCGACCCCGGTCAGGGCGAGGGTGAGGAGGGCGGGGCGGACGGCCCTGCCTATCGAGCTGTTGAACACGCGGCGCCATGTTACTGACGGGGAATAATTTTGTCGAAGACAGGCCAAGTCGGGTAAGGGGCCACTGGTTCGGCGGGCGGCTCAGCCCAGCCCACCTCAGCCCAGCCCAGCCCGGCTCAGCCCACCTCAGCCCAGCCGAGCAGCCGGCAGCCGGTCGGTGTCCAGCGGCCGGAGGTCCGCGGGCGCCGCGAGTTCCTCCAGGTAGTCGGCACGGGGCAGCGGCACCGCGCCGAGACTGCGCACGTGCGGGCCGTCCCACTGCGCGTCGAGGAGCCGGCCCCCGGCGGCGGTGAAGCGGGCGGCGAGGTCGGCGACGGCGACGCGGGCCGCGTCGGGCCGGCGGTGGAACATCGAGTCGAGGCTGAGGACGGGCCCGGCGGCGACGCCGAAGACCCCGCCGATCAGCTCCTCCCCCTCCCACACCTCGCCGCTGTGGGCGGCGCCGAGCGCGTGCAGCCCGGCCAGGCCGTCGAGCAACTCTGCGACCAGCCAGGCCGGTTGGCGCCCCTCGGCGCACCGCGCGAGGACCTCGCCGAAGGCCAGGTCGGCGCTGGTCCACCACCCGAGCCGGTTGCGCAGCCGGCGCGCGAGCCGCTGCCCGAGCCGGACCCCGCCGGGCCGGATGACGGGCCGGGGGTCGGGCGACCACCAGGCGACGGCGTACGGGTCGTCGCCGCCGAGCAGGGCGATCTCCCCCGCCTCGACGGCCTCCTCGAACCGCGCCTCGTTGTAAGCGATCGCGAACTCGTCGGCGGCCGGCAGGGGGAAGAGCCCGCACCGGTAGGCGGCGAGGATCTCCTCGGCCCCGAGCCCCGCCCCGAACGCCACCGGCCCGTCGCCGGGCGCGGCCCGCAGGTCCACCCCGGCGAAGGCGTTCACGCTCCCGCCCCCAGGTACCCGTCCGCCTCCAGCTGCCCGAGGTAGAGGTCGAGCAGTTCGGCGTCCACCGCCGGGAGCCGGATGCCGCTGCCCGCCAGCGCCGCCTCGGTGTGCGTCCGGTCGAAGCGCGGGAAGGTCGGCTGGAAGTACATCTCGCTGATCGACATCGCCGCTCCCGGGGCCCGGTCGACGAACAGCGGGACGAACGGGGCGATCGGGTGGGTCGGGTGCGCGGCGGCGTACCGGACGAGGCCCTGCACCCAGTCCCGGTACGGTATCGGGGCCACGGGGTAGCCGCGCACCCGGAGCCGTTCGGCGAGGTCGGAGAGGTCGGCGGGCAGGGGCGAGGTCACGTGGTACACCTCGCCGTCGGCGGGCGCGTGGGCGGCGATGTGGACGACCGCGCGGGCGAAGCGGTCGGCGGGGACGTAGTCGAGCGCGAGCCGCACGTCGGGGCAGGTGCCGCTGTCCGCCATGTACTTGATGAGCGCGCACATCTCCGTCCCGTGGTTCATGACGCCGGTCGCCAGGTCCCCGGTGACATCGTTGGTGCGCAGCACGGTGACGGGCAGTCCGGCCGCGGCGGCGTTGTGCAGCAGCTGTTCGGCCACCCACTTGCTCTCCACGTACCCGACGCCCAGCCGGTCCGGGTGCGCGAGCGGCGTCCGCTCGGTGACCTCGCGGATGCCGGCCGCGCCGAACCCGGCGATGACGGCGAGCGTGGAGAGGTAGTGCACGGGCACGCCCCGGCTGAGCCCGGCGAGGCGGACGACCTCGCGGGTGCCGCCGACGTTGGGGCCGCGCAGCTGGTGGTAGGGGTAGATGAAGTTGACCTGCCCGCCGAGGTGATGGACGGCGTCCAGGTTCTGCGCCATCCAGTCGAACTGACGCTGCGTCAGGCCGAGCAGTGGTTCGCCGAGGTCGCCGACCACCGGCACGACCCGGGCGTCCGCCAGGTCGTGGCGCAGGAAGCGCTGCTGGGTGGCGCGCAGCCGTTCGAGGGCGTGTTCCTCGTCGGGGGCGCGGACCAGGCAGTGGATGCGGGCGCCGGTGGTGGCGAGCAGGGCGTTCAGCAGGTGGGCGCCGCAGAAGCCGGTGGCGCCGGTGAGCAGGATCTCGGCGGGTTCGGCGCGGCAGGGCGCGGGGCGCCAGGACTGGCCGACGGGGTGGCCGAGTTCGGCCTCGGCGGCCCAGTCGACGGCGGTCTCGCGGGAGCCGGTGCCGCCGGCCCGCGCGTCCCGTACGGCGGTGGCGAAGGCGCGCAGCGTGGCGTCGCGCAGGAGGGCGCGGGTGAGGGCGCGGATGCGGGTGACGTCGATGCCGAAGACGAGGCGGGCGCGGGCGAGCATCTCCATGGCGAGCAGGGAGGTGCCGCCGAGGGCGAAGAAGTCGTCGGCGGGGTGGACGAGTTCGACGTCGAGCAGTTCGGCCCACAGGTGTCCGACGGCGTCCTCGACCGCGCCGGCGGCGCCCGGCCCGGCGCCCGTTCCGGGGCTCGCGACGGCGCCCGCGGTGGAGTTCGTGACGGCGCCGCCGGTGACGGAGCTCGTGGTGGAGCTCGCGGTGGAGCTCCGGCCGGCCCCGCGCGCCTGCGGCTCGGCCTGCGGGAGGCGGCGGCGGTCGATCTTGCCGGCCGGGGTGAGCGGCATGGCGTCCAGCGGCACGAAGGAGGCCGGGACCATGTACGCGGGCAGCCGCTCGGCCAGGTAGGCGCGGAGGCCGTCGCGGCGCCCGCCGTCGGCGGCGGCGTGCTCGACGAGCGTGTAGTAGGCGGTGAGGCGGCGGGGGCCGCCGGCCGGGTCGCCGTCGGCGGCGACCCGGGCCTGCCGGACGTCGGGGTGGCCGGCCAGGACGGCCTCGATCTCCGCCGGGTCGACCCGGTAGCCGTGCACCTTGACCTGGTCGTCGAAGCGGCCGAGGATCTCCAGCTGCCCGTCGGCCCGCCAGCGTCCGGCGTCGCCGGTGCGGTACATCCGCTCGCCGGGGACGGCGGCGTACGGGTCGGGCAGGAACGATTCTGCGGTGAGCCCGGGGGCCCGCCAGTAGCCGCGGGCGAGGCCGGGTCCGCCGAGGTGGATCTCGCCCTTCTCGCCGGGCCGCACGGGGCTCATCCGGGCGTCGAGGACGTGCACCCGCACGCCCGGCAGCGGCCGGCCGATCGGTACCGGCGCCGCCGCCGCGGCCGCGCCGCCGTCCAGCACCGCGGGCGTCACCTCGCACAGCGTGGAGGTGACGGCCGCCTCGGTGACGCCGTACGCGTTGACCAGCCGGACGCCGGGCAGCCGCTCCAGGCAGGTGCGGCAGTCGTCGGCGTGCACGACGTCCCCGCCGACGACGAGCAGCCGCAGCGCCCGCGGCCCCGGCCCGCCGGCGGGGAGCAGCGCGAGCACGTGGTGCCAGTAGGCGGGGGTGAGGTCGGCGACGGCGAGGCCGAGTTCGCGCAGCCGGGCGACGAGTTCGAAGGGCGCCCAGGTGCGGCTGCCGCCGAGGACGAGGGTGGCACCGGAGAGCAGGGCGGCGAGCACCTGTTCGAGGGCGGTGTCGAAGCCGAGCGCGGCGAGCTGCAGGACGCGGTCGCCGGGGGTGAGGCCGTAGGCGTGGATGACGCGGTCGAGCGTGAAGACGAGCGAACGGTGCGTGACCGGGACGCCCTTGGGGGTGCCGGTGGTGCCGGAGGTGTAGATCAGGTAGGCGAGGTCGTCGGGGGCCGCGGCGTCGGGTACGGGGCCCTGCGCCGCCGGGCCGTCCACCGGGACGGTCTCCACCCCCGGCACGGCGCCGATCCCCACCCGTGCCCCGCAGTCCTCGACGAGCCGGGCCTGCCGCCGCTCCGGGTTGGCCGGGTCCAGCGGCAGGAAGGCCCCACCCGCCTTGAGCACCCCCAGCCACGCGACGACCAGGTCCGCGCCGCGCGGCAGGCAGACCGGCACGACCCGCTCCGCCCCGACGCCGCGGGCCTGCAGCGCGGCCGCCAGCCGGTCGCTGCGCTGGTCCAGTTCGCGGTAACTCAGCGTGGTGTCGTCGGCGATCACCGCGACCGCCTCCGGGTCGTGCGCGGCCCGCGCCCGGAACAGCCCGTGCACGGTGCCCGCGAAGCCGGCGGGCGGCCGGGCGGCGGCCTCATGGCCTCCCGGTCGCCCGGAGGCCGCGAACCCGAGGTCGTCCGGCCGCCATTCCCGCTCGACGTGCGCACGGCACTCGGCCCGCCCGGCCGGCCCGAAGACGCGCCGCCAGCCGCCCGGAACCGTCAAGTCGCCGGGCCAGATCGCATACTGACCGTTGTCATTGCGGACCACGGCGTGACGGCCGGGGCCCGCTTCCTTCGGTGCGCCCTGTGCGCTGTCGACTGCGTCGTCCACCGGCTTGACCTCGTGGTGTGGCGGCAGAATGCTGGGAGGTGCGACATTTCCGACTATACGCACTCACGGCACATTGGGAACGTCCGGTGGCGATCCGCCGGAAGTCCCGGCACCGGACGGGACCGGGCGCCCCAGGACCGGACGCCCGGCGACCGGGCGTCCGGCGACACGCGCGCCCCCGTCACGCGCTCCCGCCCGAGCGGCGGGGTGAAGTCGCGGAGGAGGTAGCCTCGTTGACACGCCGGCGACAACGCCTGATGGTCGGTTACCTGCTGTGGATGGTGGCCTTCGTCTCGGCCTACTACTCCGACCCCTCGCAGCGGATCGTCTGGTGGACGGGCATCGGGCTGGGCGGCGTGGCCGCCATCGTCATCGGTGTCCGCCTCAACCGCCCGTCTCACGCGCTGCCCTGGTACCTGCTGGCGCTCGCGAACCTCAGCTTCACCGCGGGCGAGGTCGTCCAGGCCGTCCAGTTGCAGATCCTGCACCTGAACAACCCGTTCCCGTCGGTGGCCGACGGCTTCTACCTCGCCGAGTTCGTGCTGTACGCGGCCGGCGTGCTCGGCTTCATCCGCTGGCGGACGGCCCATCAGGACCGCGCGGGCCTGCTGGACGCCCTGATCCTCACCATGGGCCTCGCCCTGCTCTCCTGGATCTACCTGATCCTCCCGTACGCCCGGAACGCCGACCTCGACTGGTTCCCGAAGGCCGTCTCCATCGCCTACCCGCTCGGCGACGTCGTCGTGCTCGCCCTGCTGCTGCGCCTGCTGACCCCGCGCGGCGGCAACAGCCGCTCCCTGCAGCTGCTCACCGTCGGCACCCTCGGCATCCTGACCTCGGACGTCCTGTACGGGCTGATCCAGCTGCACGGCACCTGGCGCATCGGCGGGCCGGTCGAACTCGGCTGGGCCGCCTTCTACACCGCGTGGGGCGCCGCCGCGCTGCACCCGTCCATGGTCGAGCTGACCCGGCCGGTGCCCACCCAGCAGCCCGACCTCGGGCGCGGCCGGCTCGCGCTGCTCACGCTCGCCTCGCTGATCGCCCCGGCGATCCTGATCATCGAGTCGCTGAACGGCAACACCAGCAACGCGGGCGTGATCGGCGCCTTCTCCGCCCTGCTCTACCTCCTGGTCCTGGCCCGCCTCGCGGTCGTCGTGGTGGCCCGCCGGCAGGCCGTCGGCCGCGAGCGCGCACTGCGCGTGGCCGGGGCCTCGCTCACCGCCGCCGTCACCGTCGAGGAGGTCGCCGACGCCGTCCAGGCCGCCGCCTCCACCCTGATGCCCGCCGAGGCCGGGCACGTCGCGCTGCTCGCCGTCACCGAGGGCGGCGTCCTGCACGTCCGGCACGCCGAGCGCGGCGCGGCCCGGCACACCGCCGCGGAGCACCCCGGGGGCCCGGACGAGGTGCTGGCGCTCGCCGCCTACCGCGAGACCCGCCTCCTGCCGGTCGAGGACATCGGCAGCGGCCTCGCCACCCGCCCCGACGGCATGCCCTCCGCGCTCCTGTGCCCGCTCACCCTCGCCGAACGCCCCTCCGGCGACCCGCTGATCGGCGCGCTCATCGTCACCGGCACCGAGCAGGAGCTCACCAGCCTCTGGGGCTCGCTGGAGATCCTCGCCGCCCAGGCGGCCCTGGCCGTCGAGCGCGTCATGCTGAGCCGGGAGATCATCCGCCGCAACAGCGAGCTGTACTTCCGCACCCTCGTGCAGAACGCGAGCGACGTCATCCTGATCCTCGACGCCGACGACGGCATCCGGTACGCCTCGTCCTCGGCCGAGCGCGTCCTCGGCTACCCGGACCTGGAGGGCACCCAGTTCACCGAGCTCGTGCCGCCGGAGGACAGCCGGGCCGTCGGCAAGGCGCTGGCCCGCATGCGCGGGCCCGCCGACCGGTCGGGGGCACCGGAGCACGCCGGCGACCGGCCCCGCGAAGCCCACCGCGAGCAGCAGCGCGACCACCACTGGCGGCTGCTGCGCACCGACCGCACCCCCATCGAGGCCGAGGTCCGCCACACCGACCTCCGCAGCGACCCGACCGTCGGCGGTCTGGTGCTCACCCTGCGTGACGTCACCGACCAGCGCCGCATGGAGCGCGAGCTCACCCACCGCGCCTTCCACGACTCGCTCACCGGCCTCGCCAACCGCGTCCTGTTCCTGGACCGGGTCGGCCACGCGCTGTCGCGCGGCGAGCGCAGCGGCGCCGTCACCGGGGTCCTGTTCATCGACCTCGACGACTTCAAGGTGGTCAACGACACCCAGGGCCACGCGGTGGGCGACGAACTGCTGGTCGCCGTCTCACTGCGGGTCTCCACCGCGCTGCGCTCCTCCGACACCGCGGCGCGCCTCGGCGGCGACGAGTTCGCGGTGCTGGTGGAGGACGTGCTGCGCCCGGACGACGTCGACGCGATCGCCGAGGGCGTGCTGTCGGTGTTCGCCGAGCCGTTCAAACTGAGCGCGGGCTCGGTGCGGGTGACGGCGAGCATCGGCGTGGCGACGACCGAGGACAGCGTGGACGCCGCCGAGCTGCTCACCCACGCCGACCTCGCGCTCTACTCGGCGAAGGCGGCCGGGCGCCGCCAGTCCTGCCACTACCAGCCGGCCTTCCAGGCCGGGCTGGTGGAGCGGCACGAGCTGAACGAGAACCTGGACACCGCGATCGCCGAGTCCGCGTTCAAGCTGTACTACCAGCCGATCGTCGACCTGCGCACCGGCGACCTGGTCTCCTTCGAGGCCCTGGTCCGCTGGCCGCACGACCGGCGCGGCATGGTGCTGCCCGACGAGTTCATCGCCCTCGCGGAGGAGAGCGGCCAGATCGTCCCGCTCGGCGCGTGGGTCCTCGAACGCGCCGCCCAGGAGGCCGCCGCGTGGCACGCGGTGAGCTCCGCCGCCCGCGCCGCCACCGGGCGGCCGCCGCTGCGCGTCAACGTCAACGTCTCCGCCCGGCAGTTCCGCGACGCGGGCTTCGTCGACGTCGTGCGGCACGCGGTCGCGACCTCCGGGATCGACCCGCGCACGCTCGTCCTGGAGCTCACCGAGTCGGTGCTGATGCGCCGCGACGAGCGCGTCCACGACGACATGACCACCCTCTCCGGTCTCGGCGTCGGCATCGCCATCGACGACTTCGGGACGGGCTACTCCTCGCTGTCCTACCTGCGCGAGTTCCCCATCTCGATCCTGAAGATCGACAAGTCGTTCATCGACGGCCTCGGCTCCTCGCAGCAGCAGTACGCCCTCGTCGAGGGCATCGCCCGGATCGCCGACACGCTCGGCGTCCAGGTGATCGCCGAGGGCATCGAGCACCCCGAACAGCGCGACCTGCTCGCCGCCATGGGCTGCCCGCTCGGCCAGGGCTACCTCTTCGCCCACCCGCTCACCTCCGAGCAGGCGCGAGCGCTCGTGCGCACGACGACGAACGAGCCTGCGCAGCCGGGAGCCCGCTAGGACACTCCCGAGCGCCACGGCACTAGGCGGTGAACGCGGTGCGCAGCGCTGCGGCGAGGGCGGTCAGGAGCGGCAGGGTCGGCGCGGCGTGGCCGGCCTCGATCGCACGGATCTGACGCGCCGTCAACTTCGTTTGCTCCGCCAGGTCTACGACGGAGATCCCGAGGGCGGTGCGGCGCTCGCGGACCGCGTGGGCGAGGTCGGCGGCCGGGTCGCCGGCCGGGTGGGCGGGGAAGTCCTCGATCGGGCGTCTCGGCTCGCTCACGGCGTCTCCTCGTCGGCACGCGTCGTCGGCACGCGCACGCGCGGCGGTTCGGCGCACAGCGTGGCACACCGCCGGGTCCGGGCGTTCGAAGCGGCGGTCAAGAATTCTTGACCGCCGCGTGGGAGTTCGGGCACTTGACGGCCCGGCCGCCGCTTCCGTCGAGCGGATCACGGGCGGCCCCGGAACCGCGAGACGCCACCCGGCCGCCGACGCGCCCCCGGGCGCCGTACCCGTCGCCGCCAGTGCGCCCTTACCGTGGCAGAACGGGCTGCGTGCGCTCAGGAGGCCACTGTGGACGGGGAGTTGCTCTGCGGGGAGACGTACGCCGACGGCTGCGGGCGGGCGCTCGCCGCGCCCGCCTGGTGCCATGAGGGCGAACGCCCGGCCCTGCGGGACGGCCTGCCCGACGAGGTGCTGCGCACCCTGGCGGCGAGCACCTCGTCGGCCGTCCGCCTCGCCGTCGCCCGGTACGCGACCGCACCGGCCGACGTCGTCGACCGGCTCGCCACCGACCGCCACGAGGCCGTCCGCGTCCACGCGGTGACCCGCACCCGCTCCGAACGCGCCCTGTACCAGGCCGCCCTGCGCGGCAGCCGGCCGGTGCGCAACGCCGCCGCGGGCAACCCGCACACCCCCGCCGCCGCGCTGCAGCGCCTCGGCGGCGACCCGGACGTGGAGGTGCGGATCTCGGTCGTCACCAACCCGGCCGCCCCGCCCGCACTCGTCGACGCGGCCGTCCGCGACCCCCACCGGTACGTCCGCTGGTGGGCCCTCGCCCACACCACGGACGCCGCCCTCCTCCGCACCGCCGCGGCCTCCGCCTACCGGCGCGAACGCGAGTGGGGCGCCGGCAACCCGCACTGCCCGCCCGATGTCCTGGCCAGGCTCGCCCGCGACCGCAGCCCGCGCGTCCGCGCCCGGGTCGCCGCCAACCCGGCCTGCCCCGCCCACCTGCGCCTCCAACTGGCCGAGGACGCCGACCGGTAGAGGTCCGCTCCCGGCCGATCCGAAAGACACGCCCCGGTGCCGTGGCCGGATAGGCTCGGCCCATGCTGCTCCGGCACCTCATCGGCTGGCCGATCTTCCTCGTCGGCCTGGGCCTCCTCGCCCACTCCCGCAACGTCCCCCGCGCGAAGACGGCCGCCGGCGGCAGCGACTGGCGCTGGGCCCTGCCCGGGTTCGTCGTCGCCATGGCCGGAATGGTCGTCATCGGCTGAGCGCCGCCGGCTCAGACCGCCGCGGGCTGGGTGCCGGACGTGCCGCCGGACCGGGTGGTCGTGGGCAGGGTCGGGGGCGCGGTGCTGCCGGCCGTGGAACCGAGGGTGCGTTCGGCCTTGGCCACGGCGGTGCGGTACTGGAAGGACGCCTCCTGGGAGCCCGCGTCCTGGCGCTGGAAGAAACCGAAGACCATCGCGACCGTGCCGAAGCGCTCGATGCCGATGTAGGCGTTGAGCTGGACGCCGGCCAGGGTGCCGTCGAGGCGGACGGCGGGGGCGTCGGGGCGGTCGCCGAGGGTCACGGGGGCGACGGTGAAGCTCACCGAGTCCTCGGTGCCCGCGTTGAAGGTGATCTGGTGGCAGGTGCGGAACGCGTCGGTGGCGGTGTTGAAGTCGGTGGTGAGCTTGCCCGCGTCCTCGGCGGTGAGGTTCTCGGTCACCATCGGGTTGCCGTCCTCGCCGTCGAGTTCGGCCTCGACGTGCGGGCTCCCGGGCGTCGGGGTGGCGTCCGCGTGCATGTTGATGAGCGCGCTGAGGGCGTCGCAGCCGCTGGCCGGGGAGGGGTTCTCGCCGGGGGCGGGGCTGCTGGTGGTGGGGACCTCGGTGTAGCCGGGGCCGACGTCGTCGACGGTGAGCAGCGCCGCCTTGAGCTGGTCGGCCGTGGGGAGGTCCTGCGCCGGCGCCGCGGCGGCCAGGTGCGCCGGGCCTAAGACGACCGCCGCGACGAGCGCTGCGGCGGTGAGGGCGTGGAGCGGCCTGGAGTGAGACATGCGGGCCCCCGGTCGAGAGTTCGGGCAGGGACAGGCCACCAGTGTCCCACCGGGGTCGGCGGGGAGCGCGCGGGGACGGAAAGCCGCAGGTCAGTCGGCCGGCAGCGCGTCCAGGGTCGCGGTGAGCCACTCCACCCAGAACGTCTCCAGACCGATGCCGGCCCGCAGCACGGCGTGCTGGAGCCGGTTCTCGTCGTCGGCGCGTTCGGCCGGGAAGTCGTGCTGCTCGATCCGCAGGTAGTCGGCCAACTGCGCCTGGTGAAGGGCGAGATGCCGCCGGAGCTCGGCGTCGAGACCGGCGGAGCCGACGACGGCCGCGGCGCGCAGCCGCAGCAGCAGCGGTTCGCGGACGGCCCGCGGGTCGGAGCCCTCGGCCGTCCAGCGTTCGAGCTCGGCGCGGCCGGCCGCCAGCACCTCGTACTCCTTCTTCTGGCCGCGGGCCGGGCCGGCCTGCGGGAGGGCCCGGATGTGTCCGGAGGCCTCCAGCCGGCCCAGCTCGCGGTAGATCTGCTGGTGGGTCGCGGGCCAGAAGAAACCGATCGACTTGTCGAAGCGCCTGGTCAGCTCCAGTCCCGAGGAGGGTCTCTCCAGCAGGGCGGTGAGGATGGCGTGGGGCAGCGACATGCGGTCGATCCTAGGGGCCGTTCGCGACTACAGCGCCGCCGCCAGCTCGGTGCCCTGCTTGATGGCCCGCTTGGCGTCGAGTTCGGCGGCCACGTCGGCGCCGCCGATCAGGTGCGGGGTGCGGCCGAGGGCGCGCAGCTCGGCGTCGAGGTCGCGGCGCGGTTCCTGGCCGGTGCAGAGCACGACGGTGTCGACGGGCAGGAGCTGGCGCTCGCCGTCGATGGTGACGTGCAGTCCGGCGTCGTCGATGAGGTCGTAGGTGACGCCGGCGACCATCTTGACGCCGCGGTGCTTGAGTTCGGTGCGGTGGATCCAGCCGGTGGTCTTGCCGAGTCCGGCGCCGACCTTGGTGGTCTTGCGCTGGAGCAGGTGCACCTGGCGCGGGGGCTTGGGCTGCTCGGGCCGGCGCAGGCCGCCGCGCTCCCGGTACTCCGCGTCGATGCCCCACTTGGCCTGGAAGGCGGGCGGGTTGAGGCTGGCGGCGTCGCCCTGGTCGGTGAGGTACTCGGCGACGTCGAAGCCGATGCCGCCGGCGCCGAGGATCGCGACGCGCTCGCCGACGTGGGCGCCGTCGCGCAGGACGTCGAGGTAGCCGACCACGCTGGGGTGGTCGACGCCGGGGAGGTCCGCGGGGGTGCGGGGGGTGACGCCGGTGGCGAGGACGATCTCGTCGAAGCCCTCGGCGGTGAGCTGTTCGGCGGTGACGACGGCGCCGAGGCGCTGGGTGACGCCCAGCTCGGCCAGCCGGGTGCGGTAGTAGCGCAGCGTCTCGTCGAACTCCTCCTTGCCGGGGATGCGGCGGGCGATGTCCAGCTGCCCGCCGATCGCGTCGGCCGCGTCGAACAGCGTGACGTCGTGGCCGCGTTCGGCGGCCGAGACGGTGAACGCGAGCCCGGCCGGGCCGGCCCCGACGACGCCGATGCGCTTGCGGAGCTTGGTCGGCGAGAGCACGAGCTCGGTCTCGTGGCAGGCGCGCGGGTTGACCAGGCAGGAGGTGATCTGGAGGTTGAAGGTGTGGTCGAGGCAGGCCTGGTTGCAGCCGATGCAGGTGTTGATGGAGTCGGCGCGGTCGTCGGCGGCCTTGGCGACGAAGTCGGCGTCGGCGAGCAGCGGGCGGGCCATCGACACCAGGTCGGCGTAGCCGTCGGCGAGCAGCTGCTCGCCGATCTCCGGGGTGTTGATGCGGTTGGTGGTGACGAGCGGGATGCCGACCGAGCCCATCACCTTCTTGGTGACCCACGCGAAGCCGCCGCGCGGCACCGAGGTGGCGATGGTGGGGATGCGGGCCTCGTGCCAGCCGATGCCGGTGTTGATGATGCTCGCGCCGGCCGCCTCGACGGCCTGGGCGAGCTGCACGACCTCGGCGAGGGTGGAGCCGCCGGGCACGAGGTCGAGCATGGAGAGGCGGTAGACGATGATGAAGTCCTCGCCGACCCGCTCGCGGACCCGGCGGACGATCTCGACCGGGAAGCGCATCCGCCGCTCGTACGGCCCGCCCCACTCGTCCTCGCGCCGGTTGGTGGCCGCGACGACGAACTCGTTGATCAGGTAGCCCTCGGAGCCCATGATCTCGACGCCGTCGTAGCCGGCGCGGCGGGCGAGCTCGGCGCAGCGCACGAAGTCCTCGACGGTCTGCTCGACCTGCTCGGCGGTGAGCGCGTTCGGGACGAACGGGCTGATCGGCGCCTGGAGCGCGCTGGGGGCGACGAGGTCGCGGTGGTAGGCGTAGCGGCCGAAGTGGAGGATCTGCATCGCGATCCTGCCGCCGGCCGCGTGCACGGCGTCGGTGACGACGCGGTGCTTGTCCGCTTCCTCCTCGGTGGTGAGCATCGCGCCGCCCTCCCAGGGGCGCCCGGCCTCGTTGGGGGCGATGCCGCCGGTGACGATCAGGCCGACGCCGCCGCGGGCGCGCTCGGCGTAGAAGGCGGCCATGCGGTCGAAGCCGTCGGGGGCCTCCTCCAGGCCGACGTGCATCGAGCCCATCACCACGCGGTTGGGCAGGGTGGTGAAGCCGAGGTCGAGCGGGCTGAGCAGGTGGGGGTAGGGGCTGCCGGGCGTGGCGCTCATCGACGTCTCCTGGAGGGCGGGGGTGCTCTGGTTACCGCAGGGTAGGGGACGCCCGGAGCCATGTGCAACTAGTTGCATAATGGCGCGGCGGTATCGTCCTGGCACGGGCAACGCCGGAGCAGTCGAATCAGTCGAAGCAGTCGAGCAATCGGATGCACAGGAGGGGACGGACATGAGGGGTGGCTCGATCGCCGTGGTCGGCGGCAGCATCGCCGGAAGCGCCTTCGCCCGGGCGGCGGCCCGGCAGGGGGCCGAGCGGGTCGTGGTCCTGGAGCGCAGTCCGGGCCTGCTGGAGGACCGCGGCGTCGGCCTCTGCATGCAGGACGCCCGCTTCACCGAGCTCGTCGACGCCGGGCACGTCCCGGCGGACGTCCGCCGCCACCGCCTCGCCCTGCGCCGCTGGATCACCCGCGACGACACGCCGGGCGGCGACGCGCGCGGACGGCGGCTGTGGACCCAGCCGTTCGAGTTCCACTCGTTCCACTGGGGCGTGCTCTGGCAGTCCCTGCGCGCACGGACGCCCGCCAACGTCGAGTTCCGCCTCGGCACGACGGTCACGGAGGTCAGCAACGGCGACGGCGACGGCGCCTGGGTGGCCGACGGCCACGGGGGCCGCGAGCCGTACGACCTGGTGATCGGCGCGGACGGCTACCGCTCGGCGGTCCGCGAGGCCGTCTGCCCGCAGGTGGGACCCGAGTACGCCGGGTACGTGTGCTGGCGCGGCAGTTACGACGCCACGCTGCTGGAACAGCTGCCCGGCGGGGCGCGGGCCTGGCCGGAGGAGGAATGCGCGACGGTCTGCTACCCGGGCGGCCAGGTCGTGCTCTACCGCATCCCGGGCGTCGACCCTGGCACCACGCAGGTGAACTGGGTCTTCTACGCACCCACCCCCGACTGGCTGCGTCTGAGCGGCCCGACCAGCATCCCGGCGGGCGCGCTGGACGCCGGGCGCGCGGACGAACTCGCCGAGCTCGCCGAACGGCGGCTGCCGCCGTACTGGGCCGCCGTGGTCACCCTGACCCCGCCGGAGCGCACCTTCCTCCAGCCGATCTACGACCTCGCGACCCCGCGGCGCACGGCCGGGCGCCTGCTGCTCGCCGGCGACGCCGCCACGGTCGTGCGTCCGCACAACACCAGTGGCGCGGTGAAGGCCCTCCAGGACGCGCACGCCTTCGAGGAGGCGGTGCGCGGCGCCGACGGTTCGTGGACCGCCGCACTGTCCGTCTACGAGCGCGAACGGGGCACGGCGGGGCTGGAGTTGGTGGACCTGGGCCGCCGACTCGGCGCGGCGCAGGTCGTCGACGCGCCGGACTGGTCGGCCATGGACGAACCCGCGATGGCCGACTGGTGGCACCGACAGGTCACCGGCAGCGGGGGTTTCGGCGGCAGCCCCCTCGGCTCACGGCCGGGGACCTGAACGAACGCGGACGAGCGGGCCGCGCATGTCGCGCGGCCCGCTCGGCACTCCGCCTGGGCCCGTGAAGACGGGCCGGACGGTCAGACGTTGACGCCGTAGTCGCTCGCGATGCCGCGCAGGCCGGAGGCGTAGCCCTGGCCTATCGCGCGGAACTTCCACTCGCCGCCGTTGCGGTACAGCTCGCCGAAGACCATCGCGGTCTCGGTGGAGGCGTCCTCGCTCAGGTCGTAGCGGGCGATCTCCTGCCCGTTGGCCTGGTTGACGACGCGGATGAACGCGTTGCGGACCTGCCCGAAGTTCTGCATGCGGGCGTCGGCGTCGTAGATCGACACCGGGAAGACCACCTTCGCCACGTCGGCGGGCACCCGGGCCAGGTCGACCTTGATCTGCTCGTCGTCACCGTCGCCGCCACCGGTCAGGTTGTCGCCGCTGTGCTCGACCGAACCCTCCGGGCTGCGCAGGTTGTTGAAGAACACGAAGTGCTGGTCCGACACGACCTTGCCGAGGGCGTTGCAGAGCAGCGCGCTGGCGTCCAGGTCGTAGTCCGCACCGGTGGTGGTCCGGACGTCCCAGCCGAGCCCGATGATCACGGCGCTCAGACCGGGCGCCTCCTTGCTCAGCGAGACGTTGCCGCCCTTGGCCAGCGAAACTCCCACGATTCCCTCCTCGGATCTCTCCCTGCCGAGGAATCTACAACACTGTAGAGATCACGAGAATCCACCTGCGGTCGCTGCCGACCCCCGGCTTTTCTCAGGGACGCGCGCGGGAACCGGCCGCGGCCCGCGCAGCTCCGCGACCACCGGGTTTCCAGCGGCCGGCCCGGTTTCCACGCGGACGGGCCGGGTTTCCACGCGGACGGGCCCGGCTTCCGCACGGACGGGCCCGGCCGGGGCGGCCGACCTACACTGGCCGTGCGGGCGGGGCGCCCCGCCCCGCGACCGCGCGGGAGGATCCGATGCGCCAGCGGCACAGCTTCCACCTCGACCAGGCCGGCCACTCGGTCACCGTCAACGTCCGCTCCGGCTGGATCACCGAGACCGAACTGCTGGTGGACGGCAAGGAGTGCGCGTTCCACCGCGTGCACGGGCACGGCTCCTACCCGCTGACGCTGGCCGGACAGCTCGCCGAGGAACCGCCGGTGCCGCTCGCCGTGCGGCTGGACCGCACGGGGGTCGCGGAGCACCCGCTCACGTGCGTGCTGGAGCTGGCCGGGGCCGCACGGGCGATGCCGGAGCGGGTCGGACGCTGAGGCGCGCGCCCGGCTTGCCCGGGATACTACGGAACCGTAATATCCGAGAACGTGACGTCCGATCCCGCACCCCCCGAGGCCGCCGAGCCCGGCGCCCTCGACACTCCTGACACCCACGACACTCCTGACACCCACGACACTCCGGACACCCACGGCGCTCCCGGCGCCTCCGCACTGCTCGCGCTCCAGCGGGCCACCCACGCCACGCTCCAGCTGCTGGCCGCCGAACTGGCCGTCCTCGGCCTCACCGCCTCCGAGATCAACGCGCTCGCCAACCTCTCCGACGGGCGGGCCCGGACGGCCTCCGAGCTGGGCGCCGCCGTCGGCACCCGGCCGACCACCCTGACCGGGGTGCTCGACCGCCTGGAGCAGCGCGGCCACATCACCCGCGGCGCCCGCGCCGGCGACCGCCGCTCGGTCCTGGTCGAGCTCACCGCCTCCGGCCGGCAGGCCGCCGACACCGTCCGGCGGACCGTGACCGGCCTGGAGCACCGCGCGCTCCGCGACCTCACCCCCGCGCAGGTGGACGGCTTCCACGCCGTGCTCCTGGCCCTGACGAAGGCTTCCGCATGACCCCGCACGACACCCCGCACACTCCCGCCGCACCCGCGTCCATACCGGCGTCCATACCGGCGTCCACACTGGCGGCGGCGCCCGAACCCGCCGCCGCACCGGCCGAGTTCACCGCCCTGATGCAGGAGGCGACGGCCGGCGCCGAGCGCTTCGACCACCGCCGGCACGTCCACCTCACCTGGCTCGCCGTCCGGCGGCACGGCCGCGCCGCCGCGCTCACCCTGGTCGCCGACGGCATCCGGGCCACCGCCACCCGGGCCGGGGCGCCGCAGAAGTTCCACGTGACGATGACCCGGGCCTGGGTCGAGCTGGTCGCTCGACACGCCACCGACGACGAGGACTTCACCGCCTTCGCCGACCGCCACCCCGACCTGTTCGACAAGGGGCTGCTCGCCCGCCACTACCGGCCCGGGACGCTCGCCGACGACCGCGCCCGGACCGAGTGGATCGAGCCCGACCTCAAGCCCTTCGACCGCCAGCCCTCCTGACGCTCCGTCAGCTTTCCTGGCACTCCGTCAGGATCTCCTCGACGGCCTTCGCCGCCCGCCCCGCGTCCTCCGCCACCAGGCCGATCCTGGTCCGGCGGTGGAGCACGTCCGCCACGTCCAGCGCGCCCTCGTGGGTCACGGCGTAGGCGATCTCCGCGCGCATCACGTCGATCCCCTCGGCGACCGGCGTGAGCTCGCCGGCCTCCAGCACCTCCGCCGCAGCGCCGCCGTGGCGGGCGAGCAGCGAGGCGGGCACACCGCGCTCCGGGAGCGGGCGGCTGTCGCGGTGCCCGGGGGCGCCGACCAGCGGCAGCCGGGCCGTCCAGCACGCCCGCGCCGGGAGGCCGCGCAGGCGGACGGCGGCGTCCACCGCGTCCTCGGCCATCCGCCGGTAGGTGGTGAGCTTGCCGCCGACCACCGTGACCATCCCCGACGGGGACTCCAGCACCGCGTGCTCGCGGGAGATGTCGGCCGTGCTCCCGCCCCCGGTGTCGATCAGCGGGCGCAGCCCGGCGTAGGCGCCACGGACGTCCGCCCTGGTCAGCGCGGTACTCAGGGCCGCGTTGACGGTGTCGAGGAGGAAGCCGATCTCGCCGTCCGTCGGCACCGGCTCGTCCGGGATCGGACCCGGCGCGTCCTCGTCGGTGAGGCCGATCGCGACCCGTCCGAGCTGCTGCGGCAGTGCGAAGACGAAGCGGCTGGTCGAGCCGGGCACCGGCACGGTGAGCGCGGCCGTCGGGTGGCCGAGCGCGGCGGCGTCGACCAGGACGTGGGTGCCGCGGCTGGGGCGCAGCCGGATCGACGGGTCCACCTCGCCCGCCCACACCCCGGTGGCGTTGATCACGGCGCCGGCGCGGATCGTCAGTTCGTGGCCGCCCACCGTGTCGACCAGCCGGGCCGAGCCGCCGGTGACGTCCTCGGCGCGGACCCGGGTCAGCACCGTCGCGCCGTACTGCGCGGCCGTCCTGGCCAGCGCGAGCACCAGCCGTGCGTCGTCCACGAGTTGGCCGTCGTGCGCGACGAGTGCGCCGCGCAGCCCGGCCGTCCGGACGCCCGGCACGAGGCGGCGGGTCCGCTCGGCGTCGATCCGGCGCATCCGGGGCAGCAGCGCGCCCGGCGTGCCGGCGCTCAGCCGCAGCGCGTCGCCGGCGTGGAAGCCGGCGCGGATCAGCGCGCCCTGCCCGGGGCGCAGCAGGTCCGGGAGCAGCGGCACGAGCTGGGGCAGTGCCCGGATGAGGTGCGGCGCGGTGCGGGTCATCAGCACCCCGCGCTCGACGGCGCTCTCGCGGGCCACGCCGATCCGCCCGGAGGCGAGGTAGCGCAGGCCGCCGTGCACCAGCTTGGAGCTCCAGCGGCTGGTGCCGAACGCGAGGTCGCGGGACTCGACGAGGACCGTGCGCAGGCCGCGCGCGGCTGCGTCCAGGGCCACGCCGGCGCCGGTGACGCCGCCGCCGATCACCAGCAGGTCGACCTGCGGCCGGTCGGCGAGCGCGTCCAGCTCCACCGCCCGCCTGATGCCGTTGAGCCGGCTCGACCCCGCGAAGGGGCCCGCGGCCGGCGTGGAGGGAGTGGAGGGAGACGTCATGGCGCGAGGTATCCGTTCAACGCTCGGGCCAGTTCGCGCCGCCAGGCCGCCTCGGGGAGCAGGGAGGCGACCATGCGGTGCGACTGGACGGTGGACTGGGCGATCAGGAGCACCATGGCGGCCAGTTCGAGCGGCTCGCCGGCCCGGATCGAGCCGTGCGCCTGGCCCTGCTCGATGCCGGTGCGCAGCGCCTCCAGGAGGCCGCGCTGGCTGGCGCCGAGCCGTTCGACGACGTACTCCAGGAGCAGGTCGGAGTCGTCCGAGTGCAGCAGCGCCCCGAGCACCGGGTGGTCGCGCAGGCGGACGGCGACCTCGACGACGCGGTCGACGAAGGTCTCGCGGTCGTGCACGTCCAGCACGTCGCCCTCCTGGGTGGCCACCAGGATCTCCCGGGTGAGCAGCGCGCCGATCACCGCCTTCACGTCCGGCCAGCGCCGGTAGACGGTCGGCCGGCTGACCCCGGCGCGGCGGGCGATCTCGGCCAGCTGCGTCCGGCGCACGCCGAGGTGGACGATCAGCTCGGCGGCGGCGTCGAGGATCGCGTCGTCGGTGCTGCGCGACTGCGGGGCGTCCTGGGAGGCCGGGGAGCCGGCGTTACTACTTGACATGATGTGTGAAACTGTAACGCATGGCACCTGAGACGCAAGCGGGCCCGGCCGACGCCGCGCTGCCGCTCCCCCCGATGAAGTGGGACGCCTGGGGCGACCCGGCCCTCGCCAAGGAGCTGTCCGCGGACATCAAGGGACTGCTCGCGGCCGCCCTCGGCGTCACCGGCGACGCCGAGCCCGGCCCCACCGCCGACGAGGTCCGCCTGCGCCCCTCCCGGCTCACCGACGCCGACCTCAAGGCGCTCGCCGCCGCCGTCGGCGAGGCGCACGTGAGCGCCGCCGACGCCGACCGCCTCCCCCGCGCCGGTGGCAAGTCCACCCCCGACCTGCTGCGCCGCCGCAGCCGCGAGCCGCAGGACGCGCCCGACGCCGTCGTGCTGCCCGGCAGCGAGGACGAGATCGCCGCCCTGCTCGCGCTGTGCGCCGAACGCCGCATCGCCGTCGTGCCGTTCGGCGGCGGCACCAGCGTGGTCGGCGGCCTCGACCCCGAGCGCGGCGGGCTGAACGCCGTCGTCTCGCTCGACCTGCGCCGCTTCGACCAGCTGCTCGACCTCGACGAGACCTCGGGCGAGGCCCTCCTCGGCGCCGGCCTCACCGGCCCGGCCGCGGAAGCGCTGCTCGCCGAGCGCGGCCACGAACTCGGCCACTACCCGCAGAGTTTCCGCTTCGCGACCATCGGCGGCTTCGCGGCCACCCGCTCCTCCGGCCAGGACTCGGCCGGCCACGGGCGCTTCGACGACATGGTGCGCGGGCTGCGCGTCGTCACCCCGGTCGGCGTGCTGGACCTCGGCCGCGCCCCGGCCTCCGCCGCCGGCCCCGACCTGCGCGAGCTCTTCCTCGGCTCGGAGGGCGCCCTCGGCATCATCACCGCCGTCCGGGTCCGCGTGCACCCGCTGCCCGCCGTCAAGGCCTACGAGGCCTGGAGCTTCCCCGACTTCGCGACCGGCGCCGCCGCCCTGCGCGCCGTCGAGCAGCAGGGCACCGGACCGACCGTCATCCGGCTCTCCGACGAGGCCGAGACCATGGTCAACCTGGCCATGACCGAGCAGATCGGCGGCTCGCCCGCGGTCAGCGGCTGCCTCGCCGTCACCGTCTTCGAGGGCACCGCGGAGCAGGTCGCCGCCCGGCACCGGCTCACCCACGAGGTGCTCCTCGCGGCCGGCGGCACCTCGCTCGGCGAGGCCCCCGCCCGCGCCTGGGAGCACGGCCGCTTCAACGCCCCCTACCTGCGGGACTCCCTGCTCGGCGCCGGCGCGCTCTGCGAGACCCTGGAGACGGCGACGAACTGGAGCCGCCTGCCGCGGCTGCGGAGCGCCGTCACCGAGGCGCTCACCACCGCGCTGCCCGGCGCGCTCGTGCTCTGCCACATCTCGCACGTCTACCCGACCGGCGCCTCGCTCTACTTCACCGTCGTCGCCGCCCTCGGCGAGGACCCCCTCACCCGGTGGGGCGCCGCCAAGCACGCGGCCTGCGACGCGATCGTCGCGGCGGGCGGCACCATCACCCACCACCACGCCGTCGGCGCCGACCACCGGCCCTGGATGACCGAGGAGATCGGCGAGTTGGGCGTGCGGATCCTGCGCGCGGTCAAGGCCGAGCTCGACCCGGCGGGCATCCTCAACCCGGGCAAGCTGATCCCGTGACGGCGCGCGCGCCGAGAACCGTCGCGCTGCTGGCCAACCCGGCGGCGGGCGCGGGACACGCCGCGCCCGCCGCCGAGCGGGCCGTCGCCCGGCTGCGGGCGCTCGGCGTCGAGGTCGAGCGC